>CAZDFI010000117.1:1985-6831 GCA_964504725.1 uncultured Enterobacteriaceae bacterium | reverse complement strand
TCCACGAGTTCCTCCTTTTATTTACCTGTTAGTAAAATTTATCAGCCAACTATACTGTCTTTATTGGCCGCCTTGGACATGGCCTCTTGTTTACTGACAATATTTTTCTTGACCAATTCGTTCAAATTCTGATCCAACGTTTGCATACCATGTGCTTGCCCAGTCTGTATAGCTGAATACATCTGGGCAATCTTGTTTTCACGTATCAGGTTACGAATAGCGGGTGTACCAATCATAATCTCATGCGCAGCCACACGGCCACCACCGTTTTTCTTGAGCAGGGTCTGTGAGATAACCGACTTAAGAGACTCGGACAACATGGCACGTATCATGTCCTTCTCTGCTGCCGGGAACACATCAACAATACGGTCAATGGTCTTGGCAGCGGAACTGGTATGCAAAGTTCCAAATACCAGGTGGCCCGTTTCAGCAGCGGACAAAGCCAGGCGGATGGTTTCCAAATCACGCATTTCACCGACAAGGATGACATCAGGATCTTCACGTAAGGCCGAGCGCAAGGCTTCATTAAAGCCCAGGGTATCCCGATGTACTTCACGCTGGTTGATCAGACATTTCTTGGTGACATGCACAAACTCGATAGGATCCTCAACTGTAAGGATATGACCAAATTCATTATCATTTTTGTGATTAACCATGGCAGCCAAGGTGGTTGATTTACCAGATCCTGTAGGCCCTGTGACCAACACCACACCACGAGGAGTATCAGCCAGCTCTTCAAAAATCTTTGGGGCATTGAGTTGTTCTAATGACAAAATTTCGGACGGAATTGTCCGAAACACAGCACCAGCGCCACGATTTTGATTGAAGGCATTAACGCGAAATCTCGCCAGCCCGGGAATTTCAAAGGAGAAATCACACTCCAGAAACTCTTCATAATCCTTACGCTGTTTATCGTTCATGATGTCATAGACCATGTCATGAACTTCCGAGTGATCAAGCACAGGAACATTAATTTTTCTCATGTCGCCATCAACACGAATCATGGGGGGCACACCAGCGGATAAGTGCAAATCGGATGAGCCATTTTTTGCACCGAATGCGAGAAGTTCACCAATATCCATCAAAATCCTCCTGTGGGGAAATAGTTACTAATGTTAAAATGCCTGTTTATATACAATACGACATATTTTATGCTTCAGATCATTCAAAATTCCACTCTCTCAATCACTTCTTCAGCAGACAAGAAATTGTTTTATTATTATGCTGTTTTAAACACAATCTTACTTGCTTTTTGAAGTATAGACCACTGCTATCCAATGAAAAGCCCCGAGAAAAATACTGAGGAAATTACTAAGAAAAATATTTCTGCTGCACTTGCACAAATCAGACTAAGAATTTCTGAGTCTGAACGACGTTTCAATCGCGACCCTGATTCAGTCCAATTACTGGCCGTCAGCAAGACCAAACCAGTCGCAGATGTACAGGCAGCCATCGGCCTCGGGCAAGTCTGTTTTGCCGAGAATTATTTGCAGGAAGCAGTTGAAAAAATTAGATGTCTAAACTATCCCCAACTCGTCTGGCATTTCATTGGATCGATACAATCGAATAAGGCCCGCCAAATCGCGCATTATTTCCAGTGGGTACATACCGTTGACAGGATTAAAGTGGCACGAAGATTAAGCGACTTACGGCCTGACCACCTACCGCCCTTGAATGTGTGTCTGCAAATCAATATCAGTGGTGAAAAAAGCAAATCCGGCATTGACCCCCATGAGTTAAAACAGCTTGTTAAAGATTGTGCCTCCTTGCCAAACATCCGTTTAAGAGGGCTAATGGCAATGCCCAAACAAGATACTGACTTCGAAAAACAATGCGTCCCTTTCAGAGAATTAAGACGATTGCTTACAAAACTTCAAGCTGAATATCCCGAGATGGACACGTTATCCATGGGCACGACGACAGATATGGAAGCAGCCATCGCCGAAGGCGCAACGATGGTGCGTATTGGCACTGCCATTTTTGGGACACGAAGCTACCCATAACTGCTTATACCCAAATTACCTTGTAATGGTTGTATCTAATCTTGCTGAAATCTGCATTTCCAAGTAGTTTAAGCATATAACAAATTGATCTTTAATTGTTACACTTACTTAAAATAAACATGAATTAACACGAGCATATTGGATGGAAAATTCGAGAATTACTTTCATTGGCTGTGGCAACATGGGGCGAAGCCTCATCGGTGGCCTGATTGCCAACGGCTTGTCAGTAAACGCCATCACCGGAACGGACATCAATGCTGAACAGCGCCAAACAACTGCATCGAAATACAATATTGAAGTGCTGGAAGATAATCAGAAAGCCATCAAAGGTGCAGATATTGTTGTGTTGGCAGTCAAACCACAATCCATGCAAGAGACCCTTGAGCCAATCAAAGCGACCCTGTCTCTGGAAAAGCCTCTGCTCATCTCCATCGCAGCAGGTATTAAATTATCAGATCTTGGTAAATGGGCGGGTGAGGATCTTGCTATCGTGCGTGCCATGCCGAATACCCCCGCATTAATTCAGGCCGGCGCAACAGCAATATGCGCCAATAAGCATACAAGTAATGCACAGCACGATCTGGCAGAGGCGATTATGCGATCCGTTGGCCTGGCCTTATGGCTAGATGATGAAGCACTTATGGATGCTGTCACTGCACTTTCAGGTAGCGGACCCGCCTATTACTTCCTGGTCATGGAAGCCATGGAAAAAGCCGCAACACTGCTTGGCTTACCGCAAGATCAGGCACGCATACTTACCTTACAGACCGCGTTTGGTGCAGCCAAGATGGCACTGGAAAGTGCGCACGATGCTGAGTCGCTAAGAAAACAGGTAACTTCTCCTGGCGGTACGACGGAGCAGGCACTAAATGTGTTAATGGACGGTGGTATTGAAGGTTTATTTTGTGATGCACTTAAAGCTGCACAAAAAAGATCCTCTGAATTGGCGACGTCGTTAGGAGGTAAATAATGTCAGGAGGAAATTACCTCATTAATGCAGGTGTTTATCTCATCAACATACTGTTTAGCCTGTATATACTGGCCGTGATGCTGCGTTTCTTACTGCAGACAATTCGTGCAGATTTTTACAATCCCATATGTCAATTTCTTGTTTCAGTGACGAATCCTGCCTTAAAACCCTTACGCAGGTGGATCCCGGGTTATCTCGGTGTCGATTGGCCTTCAATCCTGCTCATGATCCTGTTACAGCTCCTGGAGGTATGCCTTATCGCATTAATTGTCAGTGGACAGATTCCGGCAGCGATAAGCCTTCCCGTCGTCATCGTTTCAAAACTACTTAAATTACTTATCTACACTTACATCGTCATCATTGTCATACAAGCTATCATCAGCTGGATACAGCCTGGCACCTATTCCCCTTTTACAGTCTTGCTCTATCAATTGAGTGAACCTTTAATTAAACCCATAAGACGTCATATTCCTGCTGCGGGTGGTATAGATTGGTCACTCTTTCTCGTTTTGATATTGCTGAATCTTGCACTCATCCTCCTGGTTGCACCCCTACAGGACCTGGGCAGTTATCTGTCAGGATATCCGCGACACATTCTCTAGCGTGACTTTGTTGGCGACTCTTTCTTCAAAGGCGAACTGGTATCGTTGGCAAGATGACTCTCTCTTATTACAATTACATGTACAAACGCGCACACGTCGCGATGAGATTAAAGACCTTCTGGACGGCAGACTTTGCGTGAGAATCAAGGCGCCACCAGTAGACGGTAAGGCAAACCATTACCTGCTTGCGTTGATTGCAAAAGAATTCAACGTCTGTAAATCCCGAACAGAATTGATAAAGGGATTACAGAGCAGGGACAAGTGTGTTGCCGTACATTCACCGAAAATATTACCCGATTGGTTCCTCGAATTAACCGAAAAAGACCCTAAAGACCATGGGAACTTTTGACACAGTCCTTGTCTGCTATTAGTGTAGAGCATGTAACTCACAAGGAGCTAAGGTATAGCAATGAAGACTGATCGAAATGTATCAAGAATATCATCCAGGATAATAATCAGATTGCTTTTTACAGCCCTCCCTGCATTGGCTATACCGTTAATGGTACAGGCGGAGCAGTCAAAAGATTTTGGCAATTACACTGTACATTACAGCGCTTTTACATCAGACAACCTGACCCCCTCCATCGCCAAGCAATACAATATTCCCCGTAGCAAAAAACGCGCATTATTGAATGTATCCATACTCAAAAAAACGGCTGACGGCACAAGCAGACCAACCAGAGCGATCGTCAAAGGAACCACAACAAACCTGAGTCAACAACTTCGGGAATTAGATCCTCGTGAAATTTCTGAAAAAGGCGCCATCTATTATATCGCCGAGACACCTGTGGATAATGCTGAAACCTTGAAATATAACCTGGAGATTACCCCGGAAGGTGAAAGTACAACTTACACGCTTACATTTCAGGAACAATTCTACACCGATTAAAAACAACTCATTGTTGTTGCGGTTTGATCACGTGTTACCCTGGATATCGTATTCTATTGTTAGCGGTGCATGATCTGAAAAACGTTCCTCCTTGTAAATCTCGGCGCTGACAATCTTACCCGATAACCCGGGGGTAACTATCTGATAGTCAATTCGCCAACCCACATTTTTTGCCCATGCCTGACCTCTATTTGACCACCATGTGTACTGATCCTCCTGCTGATTAATCTCGCGGAACGCATCAACCATGCCAACAGAGTCAAATAATTTATCCATCCATGCCCGTTCCTCAGGCAAGAAACCGGAATTTTTCTTGTTACCCCGCCAGTTTTTTAAATCAATCTCCTTATGGGCAATATTCCAGTCACCACAGACAATATAA
>CAZDFI010000117.1:0-1975 GCA_964504725.1 uncultured Enterobacteriaceae bacterium | reverse complement strand
AATATAATTTCTTTTCTGATTTCTGTATTTTTCCAGGACAGGCATAAACCGATCCAAAAAATCATATTTAATGGTCTGACGCTCCTCGCTGGAAGACCCTGAGGGCAGATAGAGAGAAATAATACTCAATGACCCAAAATCAGCCTGAATATACCTGCCTTCAGTATCCGCATGATACCAACCTAATGTGTTTTTAACCGTATCGGGTTGCTGTTTGCTATAAATAGCTACGCCACTATAGCCCTTTTTTTCGGCATCATTGAAAAACCCGAAATAACCATTTGGTGATAATATCTCCTCGGGCAATTGATGCATCTGCGCCCTGGTTTCCTGTATACAAACCACATCAAACTCCTGCTTCAACATCCATTCAAATAACTTTTTTCTATGTGCTGCACGAATGCCATTAGCATTCAATGTCATTATTTTCATTTATCAGCCTCTGTTTTATTTTCAAATTAAGAAGCAATGTATGATAATCAATTAATAATAACTTGTTCCATAAAGAAGGATTTTAATGCAGAAATATCAACTTGAATTTATTGAGTTTGCCATTCAGTACAAAGTCTTGTGCTTTGGTGAGTACACACTTAAATCAGGCCGCCTGAGTCCCTATTTTTTCAACAGTGGTTTGTTCAATGATGGTAAAAGTCTCTCCCGTCTCGGTCGATTTTATGCGAGCGCGATTCAGGCAGCTAACATTGAGTACGATATGCTGTTTGGCCCGGCATACAAGGGCATTCCTTTGGCATCAGCCGTAGCAATGTCACTTGCAGACGACCAAAATATCAATATACCTTATTGTTTTAATCGAAAAGAGGTAAAAGATCATGGTGAAGGAGGGTCAACCTTCGGGGCACCTCTGAAGGGCAAAATAATGATCATCGATGACGTCGTCTCTGCCGGTACATCTGTTAATCTCTCAGTTGAAATTATCAACCAGGCAGGCGCAACAACTGCGGGTGTTGCCATTGCCCTGGACAGACAGGAGAGGGGTGAAGGTGAGCTCTCCGCAGTGCAGGAACTTGAACAACGGCATCAAATAGAGGTCATAAGTATCGTCACATTGGAAAATATGATCGAATATCTGGAAAAAACACCGGCGATGGCCGAAAATCTTGATAAGATTAGACGATACCGGGAATCATATGGTGCCAAAACATCTAACTGGAACAACTAATTTGTGTCGAACGAAAATCAGACATTGAAACAGGTACAGATATGAGTATTTCAAAAAAATCTTTATTAACTGTGATAACACCAGCCCTGATGATCGTGTGTTTAGTGATGTTATCCCTCCCTGCCCAGGCACGTATTAAATGCTGGGAAAACAGTGATGGTGTGACGGAGTGTGGAGAGATAGTACCGCCTGAATATGCACAAAAGAGCCATAAAGAAATCAGCAACCAGGGCATTACCCTGGACGAATCAGAAAGAGCCAAAACCGAAGAAGAACGATTAGAAGAAGAACGATTGGCGGCAATTGAGAAAGAGGAGGAAGCAATAAAGGCTAAAGCAGTAGCACAAGACAAAATCCTCCTGGATACATACAGTAATACCGATGATATTCAGATGACAAGTGACGGAAAAATCTCCGCACTGGAATCCACAATCAAACTGGCGAATAAGCGCAACGAAAAATTTCAGCCTGATCTGGACAAACTCATGGCCAGTGCGGCGGCAGAAGAGCTTGCTGGTAAACAGCCATCAGAAGATCTTCTCAAAGACATCGAATCACTCAATAGACAAATCAAAAACAATGATAAATTCATTGCAGATAAACGCATGGAACAGGAAGAAATCAAGAAAGAATATGCGGGGAAAATTGAACGTTTCTTGCAACTGACAGACAAGGGTAAATAACGGTAATCCTGGGAAATTATCTAAATAGTCCCCGTCGCAAAACCTGCCACTGTTCCTGATAATATTCTGTCGGCTTTTTGCTGAATGATGAGCGAATGAACTGACTCATCTT
>CAZDFI010000116.1:0-6933 GCA_964504725.1 uncultured Enterobacteriaceae bacterium | reverse complement strand
TCCATAGTGCAGCACTTGTGGATCTTCGTGGAATTCCCTGCCGATACCGTGACCGCAATATTCACGAACGACCGAGTAATTATTATTTTCTGCGCATTGTTGAATTGCGTGGCCTATATCACCAAGGCGGATCCCTGGATTCACCATTCCGATACCCTTTTTCATGCATTCGTAGGTGGTTTGTACAAGTCTTTTGGCCCGGATGGAAGGTTCTCCCACAAAGAACATTTTACTGGTATCCCCATGATAATCATCTTTAATTACAGTGATATCGATATTAATGATGTCGCCATTTTTAAGTTTCTTGTCTCCAGGAATGCCATGGCAAATCACATGATTCACTGAGGTACAGATAGATTTTGGGAATCCCCTGTAATTAAGAGGTGCCGGGATAGCGTTTAGATCATTAACGATGTAATCGTGGCAGATATGATCGAGTCCGTTTGTGGTTATTCCCGCCTGTACGTGAGGCTCAATCATCTGCAGAACATCGGCCGCCAGACGACCTGCAGTACGCATTTTTTCGATTTCTTCAGGTGTTTTGATGGTGATGGGCATGATTATCTGTATATATGCGCTAAGCGATTGTTCTCAATAGTCTTCTATGTTATAAAGCGCCCGCAGTTTCGCAAATTAATGTCACACGCACAACTACAACGATGTATTGGGTGCCGAAAGGTTAGTACATGGTGTGTGCGGAGGCGCAACCCTAACTGGAGAGAATTAAATGTCAAATGTCACCATGCGTGAAATGCTGGAGGCCGGTGTCCACTTTGGTCACCAGGCTCGTTACTGGAATCCCAAGATGGCGCCGTACTTATTCGGCCAACGCAACAAGATCCATATCATTAACCTTGAACAATCATTGCCGATGTACGATGAAGCAGTCAATTTTTTGAGCAAACTGGCTGCCAAAAAAGGCACGATTATGTTCGTAGGCACCAAACGTACTGCCCAAAACGTGATTCAGGAAGAGGCGCTTCGTTGCGGTATGCCTTTTGTGAATCGTCGCTGGTTGGGTGGCTTATTGACCAACTATAAAACAGTGAAACAGTCAATCAATAGAATGAAGAGTCTGGAAGCACTGGAAACAGACGGTACATTGGAGAAAATGACCAAAAAAGACCAACTCCGACGACTTAGGGAGCTGGAAAAGCTGTCACGTGGTCTCTCTGGAATCAAAGATATGGGTGGTTTGCCAGACGCATTATTCGTGGTTGATGTAGGTTACGAAAATATTGCAGTTAGCGAAGCGAAGAAATTGGGTATACCGGTCGTGGGAGTCGTTGACAGCAATAACAACCCGGATAATATTGATTATGTTATTCCTGGTAATGACGACGCAATACGCTCAATTCGCCTTTATGCCAAGGGGATTGCTGATGCGATTCTTGATAGTCGAGCGGCGACAGCTCATGTTGGTGCTGGCAAAGAGGATGATTTTGTGGAACTTGATGAGTCGGGCGAACCAATCATTCAAGAAGTAGCCGCCAAACCAGTGACCAGGAAGAAAGTGACCAAGAAAAAAATAACGAAGAAAAAAACTGTAGAACCAGAATCAACAGCAGAAGTATCTTCAGATAAGCAGGCAACAGAGGCACCTGCTGAAACAGTAGTCACCAAGAAAAAGGTTACTAAGAAGAAGACCAAGAAAAAGGTTGCTAAAAAAGCTGCTGAAAATGAAGTTAGTACAGAAAGTAATCATGGTGAGGAAGAATAGAAATGGCTATAACGGCTGCAACAGTTAAGGAGCTTCGTGAGCGCACTGGCGCTGGCATGATGGATTGCAAAAAAGCATTGCAAGAAACTGATGGTGATATTGAAAAAGCAATTGAGGATATGCGTAAGTCTGGTATGGCAAAAGCTGCCAAAAAGGCTGGGCGAATAGCGGCTGAAGGCCTGGTAGTCATTAAGCAAAATACTGAAACATCTCAAGTAGTGATTGCCGAAATCAATTCTGAAACAGATTTTGTTGCCAAAGATAATGGCTTTAAAGGATTTTGTGATCAAATTTCGACTTGCATATTGTCTGAGCAACCAGCAGATATTGATACATTAATGGAATGTATGGTTGCAGATAGTGGTCAGACAGTGGAAGAAGCGCGTCAGCAACTGGTTGCTAAAATTGGTGAAAATATAAGCATCAGACGTTTTTCACTGATTGATTCAGCAGAAGGAATTCTTGACTCTTATTTGCACGGTGTACGTATCGGTGTGATCGTTGAACTTGAAGGTGGTGATGAGGTTCTGGCAAAGGATATTGCAATGCATATTGCAGCAAGTAACCCGGTGTGTATTGCTGAAGAAGATGTACCAAAGGATTTGCTTGATAAGGAAAGAGAAATCCTTATTGCACAGGCACAAGAAAGTGGCAAACCGCAGGAAATCATCGAGAAAATGATCGGCGGACGTATCAACAAATTTTTGAAAGGAATAACGCTTTTAGGTCAGCCATTCGTTAAAGACCCTGATCAAACTGTCGCCAAATTGCTTGAGTCTGCTGGTGCAACAATAAAATCATTTATTCGATATGAAGTGGGCGAAGGCATTGAAAAGCGGAATGATAATTTCGCTGAAGAGGTCATGGCCCAGGTGAAAGGAGAATAAGTAACTTGTCAGCCCCGTCTACAGAATTGAAATACGAACGGGTCCTGATAAAACTCAGCGGTGAGGCATTAATGGGTGACGATGCCTATGGTATCAGCCCCGAAGTGATCCGCAGAATCGCCAGCGAGGTGAATGATTTAACTGAAGCTGGTGTTGAAGTAGCAATTGTCATTGGTGGTGGCAATATATTCCGTGGTGCAGGATTAGCTGCAGCGGGGATTGACCGGGTCACTGGTGATCATATGGGCATGTTAGCGACTGTCATCAATTCACTCGCTATGCAGGATGCACTGGAAAGACTGGGTGTGATTGCCAGAGTCATGTCTGCGATTTCAATCAACGAAATATGTGAAGATTACATCCGCAGAAAGGCAGTCCGTCATTTGGAAAAAGGTCGAGTCGTTATATTTGGCGCAGGCACAGGAAATCCTTTTTTTACGACAGATTCTGCCGCGAGTCTTCGTGCTATCGAAATTAATGCCGATTTGCTGATAAAAGCAACCAAAGTGGATGGTGTTTACTCAGCTGATCCGGTAAAAGACAATACAGCCAAACGTTATGATGAATTGAGCTATGACGCAGTGCTTGATCAAAAATTGGGCGTTATGGATGCTACTGCTATTGTTCTGTGTCGTGAGAATAACATGCCGCTACGTGTACTCAATATGACAAAACCGGGTTCGATGATGCGAGCTGTTCAGGGATTAAATGAAGGGACATTGGTGACGAGCCAAGGTGATGACCAGGGATCTGATCGAATAAACCAGAGGGGAAACTCCAATGATTGACGACATATATAAAGATGCTGATCAGCGCATGCTTAAAAGTTTGGATATACTCAAGCAAGAATTAAGCAAGATACGCACTGGTCGTGCACACACCAGCTTATTAGATCATGTTACCGTTAGTTTTTATGGTTCTAATGTGCCGTTAAATCAAGCCGCAAATGTTGGTGTACAGGATGCCCGCACGTTGAGTGTGACTGCGTTTGACAAAAATACGATTCCGGATATTGAAAAAGCAATTATGAATGCGGATTTAGGTTTAAATCCTGTGACTGCAGGTGAGGTGATCCGTATACCTTTACCAGTATTAACAGAAGACAGGCGTAAAGAATTGATTAGAGTGGTCAGGGCTGAAGCCGAAAAGGGAAAAATTGCGATACGTAATATTCGCCGTGATGCGAACCATACCTGCAAGGAGTTGCTTAAGGAAAAAGAAATTTCAGAAGATGAAGATCGTGGTGCCGAAGACAGGATCCAGAAGCTGACAGATCGCATCATCCAGGAAGTTGATAAACTTTTGAAAGTAAAAGAAAAAGAAATGATGGAAATTTAGCCATAGAACAGTAAGGTTGAATTCATTTTTAATGTCTAAGGAACATGCATTGAGTATTGAGAAAGGTAATTTACCGAAGCATGTTGCCATTATTATGGACGGTAACGGTCGCTGGGCAAAGCAGAAAGGATTGCCTCGTATTGCAGGACACAGGGCAGGTGTTAAAACATTGCAGAATATTGTCAATTATAGTTCCGTAGCGGGTATTGAAGTATTAACCGTATACGCCTTTAGCAGTGAGAACTGGAAGAGGCCCCGAAATGAAGTTTCCATGCTCATGGATCTATTTAATACGTCTTTACAGCAACGCTTTAAAGATCTGCATGATAATAATGTCAGGCTTCGTTTTATTGGAGATCTGTCTTTGTTTCCAGTAAAACTCCGGGAATCAATGACTGATGCTGAAAACCTGACGACAAATAATACAGGGCTGGTTTTGGCTGTTGCTGTGAATTATGGCGGAAGATGGGACATTGCCAACGCCTTTAAAGAATTGAACAGGAAGATTAAGGCTGAAGGCATGAAGATTGAGGATATTAATGAGGCTTTAATTGGCGAATTTATGTGTCTCTCTGATCTACCTGAACCTGATCTGTTTATAAGAACCGGTGGTGAGATGCGGGTTAGCAATTATTTGCTTTGGCAGTTGGCGTACACTGAGCTTTATTTTGATGATTGCTTATGGCCGGATTTTGGTACAGGGAGCTTGAAAAAAGCCCTCAAATGGTATGCTGGAAGGGAAAGAAGATTTGGCTGCACGAGTGAACAAATAGAACATGCTTAATCAACGATTGATAACAGCAATCATGCTGGCCAGTCTGATTGTTAGTGCAGTCATCTTCTTACCAACACAGATACTGGCATTGATGCTCGCCGGAATCGTCTGTATGGCGGCATGGGAATGGGCCGCTTGTGCCGGCTTTCATGACATACCCCGAAAAATTATATATGTATCATTCATTTTATTATGTCTGATAGCCTGCCTGATACTTCTTAATAAACAGTGGATTGTTTTAATTATAGCTTGCGGCTTCATATGGTGGGTTATTGCCACGTTCCTGGTGGTGCGCTACCAGATGAATAAAAATATCAATCTATCATCAAGCATTTTGAAAGCAATGATAGGCGGCATCATTCTTATTCCAGCCTGGCTAAGTTTGATTTTAATTCACTCTAATAAATCTGGAGCTTCTCTGGCAAATACATCTGGTATCTCGTTAATACTATTTTTATTTTTTCTTATATGGTTGGCTGATAGTGCGGCATATTTTTCAGGTAGAAAATTTGGCAATAGAAAACTTGCAAGTAATGTGAGTCCAGGCAAGAGTTGGGAAGGTGTCTATGGAGCCTTGCTCCTGTCATTTTTGTTCGGAACTGGTTATGCGCTCTATGTCGATATGCAATTTATGGTCGCAATTTTATTTATCGCATTGGCATTTTTCACGGTAAGTTTTTCAATCCTCGGTGATTTGGTAGAAAGTATGTTCAAGCGTATGGCTGGCATCAAAGATAGTGGCAATATTTTGCCTGGGCATGGTGGTGTCCTGGATCGTATTGATAGCCTGGCTTCTGCTGCACCTGTATTCTTTACAGGTCTGTGGGCAATAGAGAGAATTTTATGATCGGATTAACGCTTCTAGGTGCAACTGGGAGTATAGGTCTTAGTACTCTAGATGTGGTTTCGCGCCATAAAGATAAATATGAAATTGTTGCATTGACTGCAAATCGCAATATTGAATTACTCGCTGAACAATGCGAAACGTGGAAGCCAAAATACGCAGTTATCGCAGAGCATGATCTGGCAGAGTCTTTAAGAACAACTTTAACAAGTAAAGGAATTGATACCGAAGTACTATCAGGATCAGAAGGATTACAATACGTTGCTGCCTTACCTGAAGCACATTATGTCATGGCAGCGATTGTTGGGGCGGCAGGATTGTTGCCGACACTTGCTGCTGCAAAAGCCGGTAAGCGGGTCTTATTGGCAAATAAAGAGTCACTGGTGATGTCTGGCAAGTTATTCATGGACACCATTTATGACTCTGGTGCTGAGTTATTACCAATAGACAGCGAGCACAATGCTATTTTTCAGAGTATGCCTGCAAATTTCAAAGATGGTTTATCAGAGACAGGTGTTGAGAAAATACTTTTGACTGCATCTGGAGGGCCATTCAGAACAACCCCGCTTGATGAATTAAAATCAGTCACTCCCGAGCAAGCCTGTGCGCATCCAAATTGGGATATGGGAAGAAAGATTTCAGTAGACTCCGCAACAATGATGAACAAAGGTCTGGAAGTGGTCGAGGCTTGCTGGTTGTTTGACACAGAGCCCGAGAAAATACAGGTTGTTTTGCACCCTCAAAGTGTCATCCATTCGATGGTTCAATATGTCGATGGATCTGTCCTGGCTCAGTTAGGTAATCCTGATATGAGAACACCTATCGCACATGGGCTTGCATGGCCAGAGCGAATTGATTCTGCTGTTGAACCACTCAATTTTTTCGATATTGCACATCTAGATTTTGAAATTCCTGATCTGGAAAGATTTCCCTGCTTGAGGTTGGCGTGTGAAGCCATGTCTGCAGGGGGCACATCAACAGCGATTTTGAATGCTGCGAATGAAGTTGCGGTTGAAGCATTCTTGAATAATCAGATCAGATTTACCGAGATACCTCAGCTGGTTGAAGCAGCGATGCAAAATATCTCCGGGGGGGAAGCTGATTCAATAGATACTGTGTTGTCAGCTGATGCCGAGGCGCGTCGGTTTGTACTTGGACATGTTGCAGAAAAAACAGGCTAGAGAGGCACTCATTTTATGATAGAATTTTTGCAATACCTTCTCGCACTCATATTCACACTGGGAGTATTGATTACCTTTCATGAATTCGGCCATTTTTGGGTTGCACGAAAATGTGATGTCAAAATTCTAAAGTTCTCAGTGGGGTTTGGTAAACCGCTGTGGTCAAGGCCTTTTGGACAAGATAAGAG
>CAZDFI010000115.1:0-6958 GCA_964504725.1 uncultured Enterobacteriaceae bacterium | reverse complement strand
AAGCTGAAAACGATGAGCCACAACCACAGGTCGACGTCGCATTGGGATTACGTATTACGAATTGAGCACCCTCCAGACCTTCTGTGTAATCAATCTCACCACCTACCAGATATTGAAAGCTCATTGGATCGATAAGTAATTTCACACCACCTTTTTCAACAACCGTATCACCGTCTGTGATACTTTCATCAAAGGTAAAACCATACTGAAAACCAGAACAACCACCACCACTAACGAAGACTCTTAACATCAATGCGTTATTGTCTTCTTCTTCGATTAAAGATTTTACTTTAGCCGCAGCCTCATCAGTAAACAATAAAGGGGCTGGCATATCCTCTTCATCTGCAACCTCAGAGATAGTAACTTTTTTTGGGTCTTTCTTTTCTTCTACTGTTTCTTCGTATCCTGAGTTCATCTTATTTCTACCAAAATTAACATTCTGAACGATTGTAAATCTATTTCCGGGTCATTAAGGTGCTCGATATGTCCTAAGGCCAATGGCACATCATCGGAAACCTGTGTGTGCAATTTCGCCATTTACTTCGGCACCAATCGCCATTTCAATTAGATGACATTACGAGCTGATCGAAATTTTCAACTATTTTAATAGCGAAATCAAACTAATTGATATTAGGCGGCTTGTCAAGATGGTATGGGAACGCTACTATGTCGCGAATGCATATTAAAAGAGATGTGAGTAAGCGCGCGGTCGCAGAATTGGTCGCACAATTAGGTCGTATGACCTATGGAGGATCGTTTGCCAACGGGCTAACACCAGCACAGTGGACCGCACTGAGATACTTTTCCCGCGCAAATCGCTTCTCGCGAACCATGTCGGCATTTGCCGAATTTCATGCCACAACCCGTGGCACAGCATCTCAGATAATCAAAAGTCTGGCACAGAGCGGCTACCTTACGCATAAGCGCTCGAAGATCGATGGTCGCAGTGTAAACTTCAATCTGACTCATAAGTCGAAGAAGATGCTCTTAGATGATCCCTTCGAAGCCTTGGTGGGCGCAGTCGGTGTACTGTCGAAATCTGAGTACCGTACTGTCGCCCTTAGTCTAGAACGCATGTTGTGCAAATTTGCACAGCAGGAAAGCAAATGCCTCTTTGGGATGTGCACAAACTGTAAGTATTTTGAAAAAGACGACCGTTGCCAGAAGAGCGAATCGGTTTACATCTGTACGTTGATGGATGAACCACTTGTAGAATCAGAAATCGAACAGCTTTGCGTCAGTTTCCAAATGGTTTAGTAAACTTTCATCCGTTCGCACCGTCTGGCTATTGGCCCTATCAACCTGCCAACGGGTTCATAACCCAAGGTTAGAGAATACTACCTCCCTTCAAACCAGATGATCCTAAGTAACCTTGATAGTTTCGTTTCGAAACTGTCTTGACATTCTATAGCAAATTAACTAGTTTCGTTTCCATACTATATTTAAAGGTAGAACTAGGCAGATAATAGACATTTTTGAGATGAACCCGATGCCTATATGGATGAAATACTTCAGTTGTTCCCCACCCCACATATTACTGTGGGACCCTTAGCGCAGGCGTTCACTTCCCAAATGCCTGCGCCCTTTTAATTTGAAGAATACATGGTAACTGAAAAATGAACAGTCCTTACGAGAAACAGAAGATCGTATGCGTACTTTATGATGACCCTGCCGATGGTTACCCACCGAAATATGCACGTGATGATATTCCAATGCTAACGGCGTATCCAGACGGACAGTCAATGCCATCGCCAAGTGCTATCAATTTTTTCCCTGGCGACCTCCTCGGTTGTGTCTCAGGAGAGCTTGGTCTGCGTAAATTTTTGGAAGATCGTGGTCACACGTTTGTCGTAACGTCTGACAAGGACGGTTCGGATTCGATATTCGAGAAGGAAATAATTGATGCTGATATTGTAATTTCTCAGCCATTTTGGCCCGCGTACATTACAACCGAACGGATTGCGAAGTCTCCGAACCTCAAATTGGCTATCACGGCCGGGATCGGCTCGGACCACGTCGATTTGCAGGCCGCGATCGACAACAACATAACGGTATGCGAGGTTACCTTTTGTAATAGCATCAGTGTTTCGGAACACGCTGTCATGATGATCCTGGCGCTTGTGCGTGACTACATCCCGCAATACAACTGTCATCAAGGGTGGATGGAACATAGCCGACGCAGTTGCCAGGTCGTACGATGTCGAAGGAATGAATGTCGGTGTCCTCGCTGCTGGGCGCATTGGGCTTGCAGTGCTCAGGCGCATGAAACCCTTTGATGTAAAACTTCACTACACCGATCGACACAGGCTACCGGCCGAGGTCGAAAAACAACTCGAGGTGACGTTTCACAAGGACGCAGAGTCATTGGTGCGGGCTTGCGACATCGTGAGCATCCACTGCCCACTTCATCCAGAGACAGAACACCTTTTTGACGAGAAATTGATAAGCAAAATGAAGCGTGGTTCCTATATCGTAAACACAGCCCGAGGGAAAATCTGTGATCGGGATGCTGTTGCAAAGGCGCTGGAGACAGGTCACTTAGCTGGTTATGCTGGCGATGTATGGTTTCCACAGCCACCACCCCAGGATCATCCGTGGAGAAATATGCCCAACCACGCGATGACACCCCATACGTCAGGAACGTCACTTTCGGCTCAGGCAAGATACGCTGCAGGTGTAAGGGAGATTTTGGAGTGCTGGTTTGATACCAAACCGATAAGGGATGAATACCTGATTGTTCAAGGCGGAAAACTGGCTGGTACGGGTGCACACTCATATAGTGAGGGTGACGCCACTGGCGGTTCGGATGAGGCTGCCAAGTTTAAAACTGGTAATTAAAGATGTACATGGCGAATTACTAATTTTCCATGTACACAATAGAGGTTTCTGATTAATTATTTATATTGTTCAAATTTGTTATAAAGTTTTATACATTGGAAATTAAAAATGGCAACCTTACCAATAATTTTCGGAATGGGTCAGAAATGTCCAAGCTGCGGACAAAGATCTAGCCCTAAAATTGATCAAGGGGATTGGGAAGTAATAGGCTTATGGGGTGGTTCTATAAACAAATGCATGAAATTTAACTCACTTATACGTATTGGGTTTTTATCTGATGAAATACTTTTTGAGGAAGAAAGTGAAAGATTTCAAGAGTCAGTGAGAATCTCAAAAATAATCTCTGACGGTCGGGAATCCAGCGAAAGCGGACATATAATCAATGTAGGGAGAAAGTGAATTATCAATGGCATTTGTTGTAAAAGACAGTTTTATCAAATGCAAATATACCGATTGTGTTGAAGTTTGCCCTGTTGACTGCTTCCATGAAGGTCCGAATATGCTCGTGATTGATCCTGACGAGTGTATCGATTGTGCCTTGTGTGAACCGGAGTGCCCTGTAGAGGCAATTTTGGCTGAGGAAGATGTACCGGAAAACCAACAGGTCTTCATTGAAATGAATGCAGAACTCTCCAAAGAATGGCCTATCATTAATAAAATAAAAGACCCACCGAAAGATGCTGACGAATGGAAGGACAAGACAGACAAGCTTCAGTTTCTTGAACGATAGCCTGCCCTCCCCACAGCACATAGTAGATAATAGAGGAGCAAGACCATGGATACATCTAGCCACACAATGGAAGGCCTGTTTATGCAACTCGGCCTGAATAGTAGCAAAGAAGCCATTGCTGAGTTTATCAGCAATCACCGAGTTTCAGAAAATGAGGCGCTGGAGCGGGCCAGTTTCTGGAGTCTTGCTCAAGCACAGTTTATTCGAGAATGCTGGAATGATGATGCCGACTGGGCAGAAATAGTTGATCAACTTGACTCTCAACTGCGCGATTAGTTGATACTGCTGGAGATTTTTAGAGGAGAAATGTAGGTGCAATTTTCAAAATTATAGGTCAGGTCTTGAATTTTGAATTACATATTTGTTAGTAAACAATTAATGCGAACGTCCACTTTGGGTCGCTAACTGCCTTTCATCACGTTCTAACTGAACGTCCGCTTCAGTATAAAGCAGAAACCCTGGGTAAAGAAACATTAGTATTTAACGATGCATTTATAAATGCATCTCCTGATATAGCACGGCATGAGCAGGAATTATTTAAACAAAATAGCAAAGCGCTACAAGAACAGATATCGCTTATTCGGGATAGATTGAGTAAAAATCGTCAGGAACAAAATGAGATTAAAAAACAACTTGAGTTATCACGTCAGAGTATTTCTCTTATGCAGGAAGAACTGGCTTTAAGTGAGTCCTTATTTGAAGAAGATGCTATCTCAAAGGTGGAGTTACTTCAGTTACGTAGAAGTATGCATGCTTTAATGGCTGAGAAACAGAAAATAACCGGGCAACTCCTGGCTAAACAGAATGAAGCACACCGTACACAACAGGAGTTAGATGAACGCCATTCAAAATTTACCAGTGAGGCGATTTCTAAACGTAATGAACTGGAAAATAAAAAGAATGAACTATTAAAAATTATAGAAGGGGCTTCCGACAAGTCAGTTCGTAGTGTTGTGTTATCGCCGGTAAGCGGCGTGATAAATCAGGTGCTGGTTAATACAGTAGGTGGTGTCGTTCAGTCTGGAATGGATTTGATTGAAATTGTTCCTGATGATAATGAGCTGTTAATCGATGCAAAGATTAAACCGGAAGATATTGCCCAACTTGTTTTAGGTCAAAAAGCCGTTGTCCGCTTAACGGCATATGATTTTGCAATCTATGGCAGTCTCCCAGGGGTGGTTGATTATATCGGTGCGGATACGCTTGAAGAAGAACGTGATGGTGAAAAATATTATGTCGCGCAGATCCGCATTGAGAATAGCTTGAAAAATAATAACCAACACTACCCGGTGTTACCGGGAATGATTGCTGATGTCGATGTGATTACAGGGAAACGAAATGTTTTAAGTTATATTACAAAACCGGTTGTTAAGACATATCAAAAAGCACTGCGTGAACGCTAACATAGCTTGAGCGAGGGTAAGTTCTGAAAAATGAGGTAGATAGCAATATTGTGGAATATGACGCAAACCAAATCATCATTCGTGAAGATGAATTTAATAATAATCTCTATATCCTGCTTGAAGGAAGCGCGGGACATGTTATTAATAAATCGCATGTGGGTGGCAAACCCTATGCGTATTTCAGATTAAATATACGCATTGATATGGTAACGTATAGTGTGATGAACTGACTGGAACGAGCCATGGATTTCCGAACAAGATTAAAGGGTGCAGGACTAGGATTACTCATATGTACACTTGCTTTGCCAGCCGCTTTCTTTATTACACTACTTACTTTTCCCTTCTGGCGTTGGCTAGAGTCAGTAACGGGGATTGAATCCTTTGGTCATTCCGGACCAGCAGAGTGGTGCTACTGGTTGACGTATGGAATTCTTGTTTTAGTTGCGACATTTGTTTGGTGGCGAATTCGGCATCAGATGAGTAAATGAATGACATATAAGGACGCATTAATGCTACGGGGATATGGATATCCATGAGCGGTCTGTCCTCGATTATTTTCTTAATTCAGAGTGTATCCGGACGCAACATCCACTGGATTTGCCAGGATTCTTCAAGATCCTGTTTAAGGCAAACAACACTTCCAGGTCTATAGGCAACGATCGCCTGATTTTCATTTCCGGTCACCAGATATGAAACCATTTTTGCCATGAACGGCATGTGACCGACAATCATAGTATCGTGTTCGAATTTATGTACCCTAAGGGAGAAGTACTGTACCGGATCGTTTGGATTGATACCATCAGTGGCTTCAATTTCACCGCTGATCAACAGCACCTCTGCAAGTATTTCTGCAGTTTGATGGGCCCGCATCTTGCCACTGTGCAGGATCTTGCTTACTGTATGATCGGATGCTCTAAGGAACTCAGCCATCTTGCTGATATCTTTCTCTCCCTCCGGACTCAGGGGGCGTCCCGGATCTATATCTTTTGACACAGGCATACCGTGTTGAACCAGATAGAGTTTCATAATGTAATTATAGAACAATGTAAGTAATAAGTAGAATCAGGTAATAAATAGGCTCAGGTACAACTCTTATGCATATCGTGATATGCCTGTAATTGCCAGCGTACTGATTTCTGTTTCATCGCATCGTGGACAAAAGCAGCGCTATTTAATTATAGGGGTAATTAAATATGCAAATGTCGACTTACGCTGTGGAGCGGGCGTTTTATTTCAAAATTAAATCTTTGAGCATTTACCGGCATCGATAAAGCTACTCATATTTGTGTCTGTTTCGAGTATCCCAGTATCAGATATATAGAGCCCTTTTTGGTACAACTCAAAACGATTATTTATAAAAGAAAATTCCCTGTAAGGAAGTTCTAAATTATCACTCCTCAAAGTTAGATAACCATCAATTTCACCAAAAAAGTGTGAAGCAAATGGCTCGTTCATTCCAAATAGAAACACATTCCAGATTCCATTAACATTTTTTAAGGTATATTTATCACCAGCTTCAATTAAAGCCTCATGCCACTCGCCATTAGGATTCTTAATAATGCCTGCAGACAAATCAGAAATACAAAGATAAGCATCCTCAGTGGCATTCACCGCAGAACTCATAAAGAAACACAGCAAGATAACAAAAGACAGCATAGTCTTTTCCATTGGAATTACTCCCATAGAGATTCTTTAAGACATTCTATAACTACCGAGAGTCAGCTTTCCGAGATACTTGCAGATTGGTCATCAAGAACCATCTCAAGCATCTCCAGAATAACATCCCCCATATATACCCCCAATACGATTCCTGGCAAGTGGATATTCGACAGGTTCTATAATTATACCCATTAAGTCTAGCCGAATGTCTGCTTTCCAGCGCGACCGCCAAGGATGGCGGAAGTACTGGAAATGCAGGAGCACTTTCCAAGTGAAAGCGATGTATGGACTCCACCAACCTACATTAAGTAGGCTGGCGTCGACTAAA
>CAZDFI010000114.1:2001-7027 GCA_964504725.1 uncultured Enterobacteriaceae bacterium | reverse complement strand
ACTAATTTTAGCGACGTCAGAAGGTTCCGCAGAATCTGTTGTGGCTATCCCATAGATTGTCCCGGTGACAAGACCAGCAGTAGCAAATATTGCTGGGAGAACAACTAAACAAGGTACAACAAAAGGTCCAGTGGTCGCGCATCCAGCTGCCGCCGTAGTAGCTCCTAATGCTGCACCTCCTGCAGCATTCCCAGCAACACTAATACTTTTGGCTATATTTGATATGTCGACATCTGCCTTTGGTATATATTGATATCCAACCACACCGATAGTACCGAAGTCGATTTTCTTTTGATTATTTGCAGCACTAAGTGGTACAGGGTAACACTCTAATATCATGCACAAGGCAGCAAACAGGTGGACTGATGCAAATCTGTTAGTGGCTTTTTTCATATTTCCAACAATGAATATGTTAGTCGTGTGGCTCGGTCAAAGAGCTATAGATTCCCTTACCTGCTCCTATACCTGCACCCATTACCCCTATAGATGCTACACAGGCCGCATATATTGGTGGATATGTTAGTGTCTCTAAACAGCCAATTCCCCCACCAACTACACCGACGGCAGCACCAGTTATGGTTCCTTTAATACCTTCTACGAGTACGTCTATTGTGTATTTTATTCCTTCACCGAACGTATCTAATATCTTACTGGTAGGGGTTTTACCCAATTTGTAACTGTCAGAAATTGTCTCTTCATCGACTGGTGCTCTAGGTGCAGATACACTTTGGTCTGTACCGATTATTGTGGTTGCACAACCAGCCACTAACAAGCAAATAAAAACGAATAAATAAGTTAATATAGATTTTTTTGTGACGTTATTCATAATTATTCGGAAAGTAGTTCATGGTCTTCTCCCAACAGTATGTCTCTATAGTTTTTTATTTATAGGACAGAGTGCTATGTATAGATGATTTGCTTGTATATTTGGACATTTCCTTGAAATGGTTAAATACTTCTCTGGCAGCAGTAAGCCAATTCATTTCCCGATAAATAAGACCGTGACGACGACAGAAGTCCCTGACAATAGGTCGCGCAGTACGAAGCCGTGCTGTAGCCATGGAAGGAAATAAATGATGTTCAATATGATTATTCAGTCCGCCAAAGATAAAGTCACTTAAACGTGAATCTCCCAGATTACGTGTAGTAGTGAGTTGTTTATAAAAATGTGAGACTTTTTCATCAGGTCGTATAATCCTTGTACCGATATGATTAACAAGAAAGATAAAACCCAAATATGGACCGACAAACAATGTCATGAAAAAATAATTTAGTAATGCATCCTGGAAATCCAGAATTGCAACCGGCAAGCTGAACCAAAGTAAAAAGTGGAATATAAGGACAATTTGATCAGTTCGTGTTTTATCTGGGTTACGACGTAGAATATTTAAGCTGTCTATTTTGAGACTGAACCCTTGTAACGATACCAGTATCCAAATCAGATAGGCCTGGTAATGCGTGATGAACTTGCCAAGACCAGTCTTTCTACGCGCTGAATTTTCATACATACTAAATATGCCTGATTGCATATCGATATCTTTTCCCTCTTCATTGCAATGTGGGTGATGTGAGCGGTGGATATACTGAAAATGTGAATAGCACTCTGCAGTAAGAAACGTATTAAATATTTGTCCGATCAATTCTGCAATGTTGTGGTTTCTGGTTATTGCACCATGACCTGCTTCATGCGCAATAAAACCGGCTTGCACATGAGTGAATGCAAGTAACATAAGTATTGGTATTCGTATAATCCATTCAGGATTGAATAACAGCATGTAATAACAAATTGAATATATAGTTAATATGAAAATCATCATTCCGACAGTCGCCATCGGCGCACGTTTAAAGCAACCGGCTTTTGATAATTCAATTGTGAGTTTTTTATGTAACTTGTTATCTGTTTTTTTCATTTTATTACTTAGTGCAGACAGGACTTGGCTACTTTCATTAATAGTGTTCATGTAACTAACCTCATTAAAATACAATGCGTTATTGCAAATAAAAAATTGTTATGTATTAAAATCACGTTGAAAATACTGAATTTAATTTAACCATTGTGGGAGAAACGTGCTGAGTGCCGGAACGTAGGTTATTATCAATACACCAACTGAAAGTATCAGTAATGAAGGTATGATGGCACGGTAGACTTCTATTAATGGTTTGCCGAATCGCGAAGAAGCAAAAAACAAATTCATGCCAACAGGTGGGGTTAGGTAGCCTAATTCCATGTTCGCAAGGAAAATAATTCCAAGATGAACAGGATCAATTCCAAAGGCAATACCGATAGGTACAATCAGTGGAACGACTACGATAGTTGCCGAATAAATATCCATTAGACAACCGATAACCAGCAGAAATAAATTAAGAGAAAGCAAAAATATCCAACGGGAATCAATCGATCCCTTGACATATTCAACAACAAGATCTGGAATCTGTGCGTCTACAAGATAATTGGTAAAGGAAAGTGCAACACCGAGAATTAGCAGTATGCCTCCCACTAGCAAACCACATTCAGACATAATTCTTGATAAATCACGTGTTAATGAAATGTCGCGGTGTATAAAAGATTCTACAATAAAGGCATAAACTGCAGTCAATGCTGCAGCTTCAACTGGAGTTGCAAATCCACCGAACAGTCCGCCAAATGCAACTACAGGGATTAATAATTCCCATTTAGCAGCGATTACAGATTGACTTACTTCATTCCAGTCAATTGCTTTTCTGGTTTGTAATCTTTTCGGCGCTTGTTTGATACCCCACCATGTTATTAGACTGATCATAACTAGGCATGGAATTAACCCGCCAAGAAACATCTCTTTGATAGGAACCTGGGCAATGATGGCGTATAAAACCAGAGGCAGTCCTGGTGGGAGTAAACCACCAAGTGAACCCGCACTCGTCAGTAAACCTAATGCACTCTTTTCTTGGTAGGGTTGTGCGAGAAGAATAGGCATTAACATGCCACCCAATGCAAGGATCGTGACTCCCGATGCACCGGTAAATGAAGTAAAAAATACACAAATCAGTACAACAATAATTGCAGTACTGCCTCTGAAATTACTGAACAATGCCTGAAACAACCGGATTAATCTTCGTGGTGCACCACTTTCTGCCAGGAAAAATCCGGCGAGCGTAAAAAGTGGGATCATCGGTAACGTTGGGTTTACTACTAAGCGGTAGTGATCCAGTGGTATGGAAGCAATTGGTAGTCCTTTTCCCCAGAACAGGATCAGCGAAGCGCCTCCAATGGTTACAAATATTGGAGTACCGAGAAGAGTAGCTATTAATAAAATGATCAAGAAGATAATAACCAGGCTTTGAGGTTGGATTTGTGGCAAGAATAAAATAGAAGCAATGACTGTTGTGAGTAAAATTACGACCATTCTACCTACCCAATGATCTGAAGAATTATGCAACATGCGCAGTATAATCAGGGCAAACCCAACAGGTAATATGGTCTGAATAGTCCAGAGAGGAATGGAGTAAGCAAGAAGATTTCCACCTTCCTTTTCAGCCAACACAAATTGAATACTTGCAATACAAAGAAATACACAGATCACCGCACTAAATGTTCCACTGAAAATACGTGCAGCTTTTGCAAGCTTCTCAGGTAATAAAAATTGAAGAATAGAAATGGATATAAGTCTGCGTTCACGTGCTGCAATCGCAGCACCCAGCATGCCTACCACCAAAGCAAGATGTTGTACAAGAGATGCGGATGCAGAAATACCAACGTGTAATGTCGCCCGCAATATTATCTCCAGTACCGGAATTATCGACATCATCGCTAATGCAATGGTGACCGCATTATTCTCAATATTGATCAGTTGCCTGCGAATTATTACAGGCATCCAGCTAACCGTCTCCGCATTAATAGTTGGAAATTCAGTTTGCATTTATTCCTTAATTCCCGATCGATATTCCTTGAGCAATTGGCGCACTTCATCAAACATATCTGCAGGAACCATTTTTCCTCGAATCATCGGATAAGCTTTTTCCACAATCACGCGCCATTCCTTTTCAATTTCCGGAGTAACGGGGTGGGTTATCAAACCACGTTTTTTCATTGCATCCACGGCTTCTTTATTTTCTGCCCTGCTGATTACCTGCATGTCTGCAGCAACTTTCATCGAAACTTTTTGTAATTCTTGTTGTGCAATTTCAGACATGGAGTCCCATACTTTTTTTGTAATAACGACTGCTCCGACAATTGGAACCCAATTCAATTCGAGCATGTATTTTGCCGGGGTGTAGTATTGACCGATCAGGGCGAAGAATGGTGTACTGGGTACAACATCGATCAGACCTGTTTGTAATCCGGGGAGAATATCAGCAATTTCTAAAGGAACTGGTTTGAAACCCAGCGCCTTCATGATATCCAGTTGATTATTGTCACCCGCCCACACGAACATTTTCATTTTTTTAAAATCTTCAGGAATCAACGCAGGTTCTTTAGAAAAGAATCTTACCCAACCACCATCTCCCCAGAACAAAACGACAAAACCTTTTTCCAAAAAACGCTTTTCCAATTTCGGGCGAATTTTCTCGCGGATATAATCCACTTCTTCCCATGATCGGAAAATCATCGGCATTTCTTGTAATGCAGAAACAATATCGTCTATATCAGACAAACCAACCATAGATAACATTGCTGCATTCAATTGCCCCACACGCATGCGGCGTACCATATCTGACTCACCACCCTGGGAACCGTCTGTATAAACAGTAAACGAAGCACCTCCACCTTGTGCTTTGCGCCATCTTTCACCTATTTCTAGCAATGATTTGTGCCAGGAAGTCCCTTTTTGTGCCAATGTGCCAAGTCGTATTTGAATAGGATCTTGTTCTGTTGCTATTTCAGCAACCGCAACACCTGTAAAAGTATTTAGGATGGTTAACGTAAATAACACGAAAAATACCTGAACATCATTTCTATAATTATTTGCTATCATTAATTTCCCCCTCTATTCAAAAAAAATCATCGATATGCGCTAACAACCAGTGTGCACGCCGCTGCATTATGAGG
>CAZDFI010000114.1:0-1991 GCA_964504725.1 uncultured Enterobacteriaceae bacterium | reverse complement strand
TTGATGGATATTTCAATCGCAAGCGCCTGCATGAGCAATGACTGGAATTCTTTCTTGTCTTGTTTTTTTATTGAAACTGTTTCTGCCATTGACACATATGGCGCTACTTGAAGGCCATCAGATAATTCAACTGCTTTTTCAAAATGTTTTCGTGATCTTTTTGCTGGATCGCCCTTGACTCCCTGGCGTGCTGATTCATAAGAGATCAAGAAATTATGTATGGCCCCGGAATCATATCCCTCGTCGAGTGCTAGTGCGCGGTCAATCAGTAATTCAACTAAAGGTAAATCCGCAAGTGACTCAGGTTCGTCTTTTGATATAGAAATCATTGCTGCCCATGACACAGCGGTCCAATAAAGTAATGGGACATCACTGATGTCAGTGTTGAATATTGTTACCTTTGGATCTTTAAACAGGTTTGTGGAAAAATTCGTATGGTTTATCTCCAGACCACGCAAACCGTAATCCTTGGCACGTGCATATAGATGTTTGGCACGATTACGAAGTTTGTTTGATGCTTTAAAATCAGTGGATTCCAACATATCAGCTTCTAACTGAAGATAGGCATAAGAATATTGTGTAAACCCTTTTGCTGCAGCGAGTAACAAACCACGATGTTTCGGGTTCCCTGCAAGCAGACTTTCCATCAGCTTCAGGCTGAAGGGAGACGCATCGCGTACCAGCTCCAAATCATTATCAGATGAAAAAATTTCCCCGCCGCTGGCGATAGCATCACTGACTTGATTCAGTGCGAATTGATGAATTGAACATCCATTCAGCAGCAGGGAATAGAGGAGGAGCAGGAAAATTCCTGATGAAGATGAATAAGCAATTAATTCAGGTTTGTTTTTATACATGAATATTCTCTACAACCCGATTGAAGACTGATAATCTTGCTTGGGAATATTCAGTCTTTTTAATTCTTCTTCGTAGGCTTGTTTTTCTTGTTCCCATTCTTGCTTGGCAGTAGAAGATTTCCTTTCTTCTTCATATGATCTGAAAAAACAGGAGTAAAAAAACCAGTGTTTAACAAAAAGCATTTGTCTTAAAGGAGTTTTTACTATGATTAAAAGAAGTGCTATTGAATATAAACACCATACTGCTGCAAATTCATTCCAGTTTCCCGTTGTTAAATAGGCCAGTGCGGGACCTGTTATGAAATGATAAAGTGTCATTCGCCATGAACCATAGAGAATGGGTAAAACAAAAGTTGTTAAAATATAAGGATAAATACTAAGCAGAATTAGCCTTCGTGGAATCTCCCAGGCAATATGCCAGTCGCCTGAAATTGAACATATTCGTTGGCCGCAAAAAATGTGTATTCCTGACTCACAGCTAGGAGCCCAATCAAATGGGTAAATCGACACGAGCATACAGACTGCACCCACAGAGACAATTGAATATACCCAGATTTCTATGCGGTCTCTTACAACCTTTGGTATAAAATATAATGAAATAAGATTTGCCAGAAACGGTTGAAACACAATATGTAAATAGCCTAGGAGGGTAGCTATCTGGTTAGCGGGACTGGAGCAGTCATCTATGACTGTATAAGTATAAGCTTGCAGGACTTCCATCAAGGAAAAGTAGCCTAACGGCATCCATAATCGTTTATCTACTCCTTTGGATGCCGCGTAGACTGTACTTCCCAAGCCTACCGCTGCTATTACAGTTGATGCTTCCCCACTCCAACACATGATAAATCAATCTCCCCGCATGATTCACTCTCTTGCGGCAGTATTTATGCCATAGTTTTAAAAATCACATAACTACCTGATTATTATATTAAAAATAATTTTAACGTTGGTTAACATGAGGTTTTAAAATCTTTATATGTACATAAATTGAATATTTGATATACATTTTATGTATACTTGATGAGTATTTTTAATCTGAAATCAATAATTTGATGGGCAATATTTCTCTTAACGAAGATGATCGGGACTTCTTTTCTCTTCTATCGAAAGTTGTTTATTCAAATCCTTTCGCTG
>CAZDFI010000113.1:6413-7052 GCA_964504725.1 uncultured Enterobacteriaceae bacterium | reverse complement strand
GTTTATGATCGGTGTTGAAAGTAGGGAGCCAAAAACACCTCCATTTGTGAGGGTAAAGGTGCCTCCCGAAAGCTCTTCAATAGTGAGTTTTCCCTCACCGGCTTTTTTTCCTAATTCTATGATCCTGGATTCTATTCCAGCAAATGAAAGCGTGTCCGCATCTCTTAAAACCGGAACAACCAGGCCACGTGCTGAGCTTATCGCGATGCCAATATCAAAATATCCTCGGTAAATAATATCTTCTCCATCAACAGATGCGTTGATAACAGGAAATTTCTTTAATGCTTCTACGGCAGCCTTGGTAAAGAAAGACATGAATCCTAGTTTGCTATCGTGGGTTTCTTCGAATTCTTTTTTGTAGCGATTACGCAGATCGATGACTGCTTGCATATTGACTTCATTAAATGTCGTTAGCAGTGCATTATCATGTTGTGCAGAAAGTAAACGTTCTGCGACTCGTTTACGTAGTCGCGTCATGGCCACACGTTCTTGTGGTCGCTGCTCCTTATCACTATTTGTTACTGGAGCTATTTTTTTCTTCTGAGGTTGTTTTTCTATTGCAGTAGTCTTTGATGCAGCAGTCTTTGGTGCAGCAGTCTTTGGTGCAACAATTTGTGGCTCAGCAGCCGGTTTTACTGA
>CAZDFI010000113.1:4049-6403 GCA_964504725.1 uncultured Enterobacteriaceae bacterium | reverse complement strand
TCTTTTGTAATTCGGTGTGGGTCTTTGTGAGTTTTGATGTCTGATGTTTGGAGCTTATTCTCAGATAGTAAATTTCTTACCGCAGGACTCAATTTAGGTGTTTCTTCAATTTCTGTGGAGACCGGTTGCTTTGTTACTACAGGTTTCGGTGCAGTCTCCGGTACAGTTTCAGGTTCCAGGAGAGTTTGTTGTTCAGGCGCATCATCTTCAGCGACAACGACCGGTGTAGTTTCTTCTACTGATGATTTTTTGTCTGTGTCTATGATGGCAATGATTTCATCGCTTTCAACGTCTTCACCATCCTGTTTCAGAATTTCGACCAAAACCCCATTGTTTGGAGCAGCGACTTCCAGGGTGACCTTATCTGTTTCGATGTCAATCAGGTTATCTCCACGTTTGACGAAATCACCTTCCTTTTTGTGCCAGCTGAGCAGGTTTGCTTCGGCAACGGATTCAGCAAATACGGGGACTTTTACTTGAATAGTCACGTTTTTCTCCTTAGGGATTACGTTTCACATTATACACTTCTACACAGAGTCAAGGTTGATCAAATCAGGATGAAATTCGTTTATGAGTGACTTCAAGCTTGTCTAATTGCAGTGCATCCGCCACCAATTGTTTTTGTTGTTGCAAATGCTTGGACATATAACCCACTGCAGGTGATGCTGAATAAAAGCGACCTGAATAACCTAAAGTATGTTGATCACCAATACATCCGATTAAAGTGCCGCGCGATTGCAGATAATACCAGCTACCTTGATTTTTAGGCTCTTCCTGAACCCAAACGATTTCTTTCAGCAGGGGGTAACTGTTGATAATATTTTCCACCTCATCTTTTGGAAACGGGAACAACTGTTCTATGCGTGCAATGGCAATATTGTCTATTTGCTTTTCCCGGCGTTCTTCAAGTAGATCGTAATAAACCTTACCTGCACAGAATAGCAGACGGGTAACTATTGAGGGATCCACTTCATCTATTTCTCCAATAACTGTCTGAAATTTACCCAGCGTTAATTCTTCTACAGGAGAAGAAGAAATTTTACGACGCAACAAGCTTTTCGGAGACATGATAATCAATGGTTTTCTATAAGGTCGTATCATTTGACGCCTTAACAAGTGAAACATCTGAGCCGCAGTGCTGGGAACACAAACCTGCATATTCTCCGCCGCACAAAGTTGTAAAAAACGTTCCAGTCTTGCTGAAGAATGTTCTGGCCCCTGACCATCATAACCATGAGGCAAAAAGCAAATGAGGCCACAATATCTTGCCCATTTTGCCTCACAAGAGCTGATAAATTGATCGAAAACAACTTGTGCGCAATTGGCAAAGTCACCAAATTGGGCCTCCCACATAACCAGGGTATTGGGCTCAGCACAGCTGTAACCGTATTCATAAGCCAGAACGGCTTCTTCTGAAAGTGTTGAGTTAATGACCAGGAAGTTGGCCTGGTTTTCACTAATATGTTGGAGTGGCAGCCATGTTTCTCCATCTTCTTGATTATGAATCACCGCATGACGATGGAAAAAGGTCCCTCGACCGCTGTCCTGCCCTGAAATTCTCACCGGGAAACCTGATTCAAGAAGGCTTGCATAGGCCATGGTTTCAGCATAGCCCCAATCCATAGCCAACTCGCCATTTCCCATTTTCACTCGGTTATTAATGATCCTTTGAACACTCTTATGTAATTTAAAATGATCGGGGATGGACGTAATTTTCCCCGTTAATTTCCCGACAGTTTCACTGTCTATCGATGTTTCAACCGGTGTATTCCACGCCGTGTCAATGTAGGGTGAAAAATCGATATGAAACCTGGTATCTATATTTTGAGCATGCTTGCCTGATACTTTTTTGTTGTTATCAAGTGAGGCGATATAGTTATCAGCTATTTCATCCACTTCCTCATCATCAAGCAACCCTCCTGTAATAAGCTTGTCTGCGTAGAGGTGTCTTACACCGGGGTGCTGACGTATATGATGATACATAATTGGTTGTGTCGCTGACGGCTCATCCGTTTCGCTGTGGCCGTGTTTTCGATAACATATCATATCGATAATGACGTCTTTGTTGAATTCCATCCTGTAATCGAGCGCCAGTTGCGTGACAAATACGATGGCTTCCGGATCATCCCCATTCACATGAAAGATTGGTGCCTGCACCATTTTCGCAACATCTGTACAATAAAGCGTTGACCTGGAATCAAGAGGATCACTAGTGGTAAACCCAATCTGGTTATTAAAAATGATGTGTACAGTCCCACCCGTCGTGTAGCCACGCGTTTGCGAAAGGTTAAAAGTCTCCATGACAACTCCCTGGCCTGCGAAAGCTGCATCACCATGGATGAGTACAGGGAGCA
>CAZDFI010000113.1:0-4039 GCA_964504725.1 uncultured Enterobacteriaceae bacterium | reverse complement strand
ATCTTGTCTTCTTTCCTGACGTGCACGGACCGAGCCTTCGACGACAGGATCAATTATCTCAAGGTGTGAAGGGTTAAATGACAATGTTAAATGTACATTTCCTCCGAGTGTTTCAATATCTGATGAATAGCCCAGATGATATTTCACATCCCCAGAGCCGATGTTTTGAACGTTTTTACCTTCAAATTCGTCGAACAGCTCCGCAGGATTTTTACCAAGGGTATTAACCAGCACATTCAAACGTCCTCTATGTGCCATGCCAATGACAATTTCTTTGACGCCGGCAATGCCTCCAGACTGGACCAGAACATCCAGCATGGGACTGAGGCTTTCACCCCCTTCCAGTGAGAATCGTTTTTGGCCCACGTATTTGGTATGTAAATATTCCTCAAGTGCATTGGCCGCAATGATACGTTCCAGAATACGTATCTTTTGATCTTTATCGTAGTCTGGTGTGGCACGACAAGATTCAATACGTTGTTGTATCCAACGTTTAATTTCAGTCTCATTGATATGCATATATTCCACACCAATCGATCGGCAATAGGTAGTCTGAATAATATCGATGATTTCATGTAGTGGGATCTCATCTTCGGCATGCAATGAACCAGTGTTAAATGCGCTGCCCATATCTGCTTCGGTTAAACCATGATAGGCGGGATCCAGCTCTGGGACATCTGGTCTTTCGTACTGCTTGAGCGGATCAAGATCGGCTTGGCGATGACCTCGAAAACGATAGGCATTAATGAGCTGAAGAACGGCAACCTGTTTTTGATGAGCGGCTGCATCTTTGCCTATACTAATAATCGGGCTGTGCGATTTTTGTCGTGCTGCCTGATAGTAAGCTTTTTGTATGGCTGAGTGAGGCGTATCTCGTCGGCTATTCGGATCTGACAATATCAGGGTGTTAAAATAAAGTTGCCATTCTTCGTTGACACTTTTTGCATCTTCGAGATAGGCTTCGTAGAGTTCTTCTATATACCAGGCGTTCCCGCTGTACAATATAGAAGACATCGACTTATTCATAAGGTTTGCCTTGGGATACTCGATCCTGCTGTTTCCGACGTCTTTAGGTAAAATCGACCGGAAAAATTAAAGAATTTATAATAAATTATAACGTTCTACTACTCAATAAGGAGTATGCAATAGTTCAAGTTATTTTTATGAAAACACTGACAAGTTCGTACAAAATAAGGCTTTTATCATATATAGCTTAATCATTCGGGTTACTAGCACAAGATTTGCTATTGCTGCAATGCCATATAGGAATGTATGCTTAACGACTACTTAGAATTTGAAACAATATTGTTGGGCAGTTTTTGGAGGGTATTTAATGTCTCATACAGTAACAATTATCGATAACAGAACCGGTAAACAAATTGAGTGTCCAGTCTATGAAGGGACTTATGGTGATCCCGTCATTGATGCCGGGGCCCTTCATAAAGAACTCGGCATGTTCACTATTGACCCTGGCTATAGCGTTACCGCATCTTGCCGGAGTTCGATTACTTATCTCGATGGTGAACAAGGTATCCTCCTGCATCGTGGATATCCGATTGAGCAATTGGCAGAAAATAGTACTTATCTGGAAGTGTGTTATTTGTTGCTCTATAGGGAATTGCCAACAGTAGCGGAATTTGATCAGTTTCGTGCAGACTTGAATAAACGCAATATGGTGCATGAGCATCTGGAGAAATTTTATTCAGGATATCTTTACGATGCACACCCAATGTCAATGATGATTGGTATCACGGGGGCGTTGTCCTCTTATTATCATGAAGCCATGGACCTCGAAGATCCGGCAGACCGCGATCTGACAGCAAAGCGTATCATTGCCAAGATGCCAATTATGGCTGCACATTGTTACAAGCATTCTATGGGACATCCGTTTGTGTATTCACGAGATGATCTCGGTTATGTCGAAAATTTTCTGAACATGATGTTCTCGGTGCCGATGCGTGACTATGAGCCATCAGCCGTAGCTGTCAAGGCACTTGATTTAATGATGATCTTGCATGCTGATCATGAACAGAATGCATCAACCTCAACAGTACGTTTGGCCGGTAGTGCAGAAACCAATCCTTTCGCCTGTATTTCTGCGGGTATTGTGACCTTGTGGGGACGTGCACACGGGGGCGCAAATGAGGCCGTATTGAATATGTTGGGAGAGATTGGTGATCCCAAAAATATTCCCCAATTTGTCGCGCGCGCGAAAGATAAAGAAGATTCTTTCAGATTAATGGGCTTTGGTCATCGTGTTTATAAAAACTTTGATCCAAGAGCAACCATCATTCGCAAGGCATGTCATGAATTGCTTGAAGCAGTTGATACTGTAGACCAACCCTTGTTCGATATTGCCATGGCACTGGAAGAAATTGCACTTAAGGATGATTATTTTATTGAGCGTAAGCTTTATCCCAATGTTGATTTTTACAGTGGCATTATTCTCAAAGCATTGGCTATTCCGACAAGTATGTATACGGTCATGTTCTCTCTGGCCCGTTCTGCTGGCTGGATTGCACAGTGGTTGGAGATGATGGAAGATCCGGATTTCAAGATTGGTCGACCAAGGCAGCTTTATATTGGTTCCGAAAAACGGGATTATGTACCAATCGCCAAGCGCTGAAACAAGGTGTCAGTCGCGATTTTTATTTTACAACATAACTATAAGAAGGAGGACTGAGAAGATGAAATCTCCAGTTCGAGTTGCGGTAACAGGAGCGGCCGGCCAGATTGGTTACTCACTATTATTTAGAATTGCTGCGGGAGAGATGTTGGGCAGCGATCAACCCGTCATATTTCAACTGCTGGAAATTACGCCTGCATTGAAAGCATTGGAAGGTGTGGTCATGGAAATTGATGACTGTGCTTATCCACTGGTTGCTGGTTTTGTATTAACTGATGACGTCAATGTCGCATTCAAGGATGTTGATTATGCGTTATTGGTCGGGGCCAAGCCTCGTGGTGCCGGTATGGAACGTAGTGATTTACTGGAAGCAAACGGAGGCATATTCAAGGTTCAGGGTAAGGCACTGAATGGCCATGCCAGTCGTGATGTCAGGGTCGTTGTCGTCGGTAATCCGGCCAACACAAACGCCAATACGGCAATGATCAATGCACCGGATCTAAACCCCAAAAACTTCACTGCACTAACTCGTCTGGATCACAATCGTGCTCTTGCACAATTGGCAGCCGAGACGAAGTCTGATGTCAGTGATATCAAGAAAATGATCATCTGGGGTAATCATTCAACCACACAATATCCTGATCTGAGTCATGCGACCGTTGCGGGTAAGCCTGCGCATGATCTGGTGAAAAGGAGCTGGTACGAAAATGACTATATTCCAAGGGTCGCTAAACGTGGTGCCGAGATTATTGAAGCACGTGGTGCTTCAAGCGCGGCATCTGCAGCCAATGCTGCTATTGCCCATATTCGTGACTGGGTTACGGGCACACCTGAAGGTAATTGGACCAGCATGGCAGTGCCCAGTGATGGTAGTTATGGCATTCCAGAAGGATTAACCTATTCATTTCCTGTGACCTGTAGTAATGGTGAATATCAGATTGTTCAGAGACTAGAGATTGATGATTTTAGCCGGGAGAGGATGGAGATTACTCAGAAGGAACTGGAGGAGGAGAGGGACGCAGTGGCGAGGATTTAGCTTTGTGCAGGGATGCACTTATGTGCCCGTAGGAAATACTCTTGGGGTGCGCGATGACATGGATGTCATTGAGCGACGTCGTCAATTTAACTCGATGTTAAATTTAGCAACACTCAATCGTCATACCGGTCTTGAGCCGGTATGACGTGCATGGATGCACTAATGTCGCGGTGATATGGATATCAAAGAGCGACCCAGTCAATACTAGCTACCTTATATTCTTTTTAAGTTTTGATTTCACTCGGTACTTCCCTGTACCTCGCCTGCGGCGGCATACTGCCGTGCAAATCGTCCGTCCTGACGATTTGTCGCCTTTTAGCGGCGTGTACCTTTTCTTTGTACGAACGAAAGAAAAGGTACGAAAAGGTCGCTCTTGT
>CAZDFI010000112.1:3460-7106 GCA_964504725.1 uncultured Enterobacteriaceae bacterium | reverse complement strand
CTGCCTCTCCAAGAAGCAGTAGAATATATAAGACATAATCACCAAACATATTTCAGTATTAAGCAGACTCTTAGGATGACGGGCACGGGAATCTATAGAGGCTAATTTAAGGGACTCCTAAAACCTTTCATTATATTAGGGGATATTCAACTTTTTAGCGTTGCAATAGGAAAGTGGGGAGAGGCTCGTGGAAAATACAAATTTTACTAGCGTATGCTTGATGACTTTACTAATAGGAGTTCTGTTTCCTGCTACGAGGGTGATTGCGGAAGAGGCAGGTAAAAAAGAGCAGGAAATCTTCTATATCTATCCTGAAGGAAAGATGGAGTTCAAAGGACACATAATGAATGAAGATGATGTAGTGATTTATGAGGATGGACGCGGGGGCGAATTTGCCGCAGTTAAACTATCAGTTCCACGTCGCCCGGATTTCTACAGGGGTAACATCATTGTAGTAAGAAAATAAATAGATGTGCCGGTTATGTGGGGGAAGTGAATATTAAATCACATTTAAACCTCCGCTTTCAGTTGCCACTTCAACCGGTCGATGACTGACTTTTCCCCTGGAAAATGGGTGCGGTAGATATTCCTATTTTTCTCTGATTTGTTTACCCACCCCCTAGGGCTTGTTTAGCTAGTGTATAGTTATCCTTGCTAACATTTTGCTAACAAACTGCATAAAACCATAGGTGATTAGACGAGATGCTAGACTAAGTGAATACCTCTAAGCCACTGATATTCAACACAGGTAGTGAAGGGCAGGGAGTGGCTAGAATAGGGGACTTAGAACTTGAAAACCAGCAAGGGTGCGTGCCCTTCAAGGGTTCGAATCCCTCTCTCTCCGCCAGAAATACAAAAGCCCCGTTAGGGGCTTTCTTATTTTTTAGGGTATTGAATCAAACCTTTTAAAAAGGTTCATTAGCCAAGCCACGATATTATATTCACAGTGGTTATATTGCGTAGTGATTCAAACGTTGAATGTCCTGAATGCCCTGAAACTATCTCAGGATGAGCATACTGCTCAAACAATTTAAACATTAAAAATCAAAATTTTTCATGTTTATCCCAGGCACTCTTTTCAGATGCTCGTCTGATCGTTTTACGGCGTTCTTTTTTACTGATTACCTTGTCGCCGTCTCCTGCAGCTTCAATGCGCAAATCAACCCTGCGATCATGCGCAAAACGTCTGCCGAGCAGTACACGCCTATCAGTTACGCCTAGATATGCGCATCTGCATTTATCCGGGTTATGACAATTGGGTAATGGGAGGCTTGGAATGTCAATGTCGCTTTCAAAGCCATAGACCTTATCCATCAATTCAATAGATGGACCACAGTTACATTGAACAATTTTTACCGCGCGCATTTTACTGTTTTTCTGTATAAGTATCAGTGCTTCACTTTGTGCAGCAGAATGTGCAGAATTTTGACCCTCTTTTATATCTTCGCTGGTTACTTTTTCGCTAGTTGTGCGTGATTGCACTTTTTTCTTACTAAATGGCCAAACCATACCACCCTCCACATTTATGCATATCCGTCTCTTATCGGCACGAATGTAACAGGAAAACACACTAGATGACCACATAATTATGAGTTCGGGTATGATTGGGTCAGATTTTGCGCTGTATCCGCTAATATTCAGGTGGAGGAAGATTGGTCGAATGTGAGCAAGGACTTCTATTGTTTAAAATCCATTTTTGATAAGCTAAGCAAGCATTTAGATCGGCCCAAAAAATATGAAAACTGAATTTTAAAATTAAACGACAATAGCTCAATCCAGTGGTATTCACACCAAACAGCCCAAAACATCAAGTAACTTACAAATTTATTCTTCTATGCCTTTTGTTAGTTGGCTATTTCGGATACCTCAGTTACAAATTTGACGTTTTAACCGGTGGCATCGCCTCTCTCATCACCTGGAGTTTTTTCGTGCTTTGCACCCCGATAGCAGATGCTGGATTTCTGCTTGATTTTCCACTGCGCCTGCTGTTTGGCATTCGTATGATATTTTCTGAAATCGCAGTATGGGCAATAGCGATCCTGATTAATGTGACAGCTTTGCTCTACTTTCAGGCGTATTACAACACGAGCCCTTTGACAAAGCTCACATATGCGATCATGACAACACCGAATCCCTATTGGGTTGTCATTCTACTCTCCGGTATTGGCACTTTTCTCTCGATTCGTTTCGGTGATGAGCTGATGGACGTGGTGAGTCATAAAGATAGGGATTTTTTTCACAAGCACAATTTCAAGCATGAAATTGTGTTATTTATCTTCTTTATCCTTGTGATTTTTGGCTACTATGAGATCACATCAGCCCTGAATATGGAAATTAGGAGTGGTCACTAAAATATTTAATTTTCAGAGGCATTTTCAATCCAGATTATGAGGAAAGATGACAAGATGATCTATTTCCAATCTTATGCCGATGAGTTCATTGACAGGGTGATCATGATGACTAGGCACAAGACTCAGCAATCGCAAACCACTTTTCAATTCAAGCGTATATAAAAACTCTGGACCCCTGAATGCCCTGTCCAGGACGCGCGCAGTCATGGTGCTATCATCATCGTGTAATATATCGTCAGGCCGGATCAAGACACGCACTTTTTCACCTTGTTCTATGCCATGCGGTGTATGACCGTGAATAGACCCAATCTCAGTTATGACCTCTTTATTATTAATAACTTCACCGATAATAAAGACACCTTCTCCTACAAAATCAGCCACTACAGATGTTTGTGGTTCGTGATAGAGTTTAAATGCAGTATCCCATTGCAATAATTGCCCATCATTCATCACGCCGATCACATCCGCCATGGCAAATGCCTCAAGTAGATTATGACTGACCATGATAGTCGTGATCCCATCTTGTTTTAATATTTGGCGTAGCTCTCGTGCTATTTGTTCACGTAGTTCAACATCGAGACTGGCGAATGGTTCGTCTAATAACAGGACACCGGGGCGGGGAGCCATAGCGCGCGCCAGGGCGACGCGTTGTTGTTGTCCGCCGGACAAACTGTGTGGATATTTATCAAGGTGATTTTCCAACGAAAGTAATTCCACTAATTCGTCTAAACGTTGTTTAACCATTTTTGCACTCAGGTTTTTTAAACCGAAGATGATATTGTCTGTCACACTCAGATGCGGGAATAAAGCATAGTCTTGAAACAGCATACCGATTTGTCGTTGTTCAACCGGGAGTTGATGAATTGGATTACTGATTCTGACACCTTTAATCCAGACTTCACCCTGCTGTTGTTTTTCAAAACCAGCGATGCAGCGTAATAAGGTGGTCTTGCCACAGCCGCTTGGCCCAACCAGGCATGCAATCCCGGCCTCATTCATACCAAAGGAAACATTATCCAGTATGAGCAGATCATCTATCGATACCGAGATATCTTTTATTTCAATTGCGTTATTCATGGCCGGGACGTGATCGTGAAATTGAATTACTGATCATAATAACCGGAATAATACCTGCAACGACAATTGCAAGTGCAGGAACTGCGGCATCAGCCAAACGTTCTTCATTGGCCAGTTCATAAGCACGAACAGCAAGTGTATTAAAATTGAATGGCCTTAATATCAATGTCGCCGGCAATTCTTTGAGTACATCAACAAATACCAATAACAAGGCAGTT
>CAZDFI010000112.1:0-3450 GCA_964504725.1 uncultured Enterobacteriaceae bacterium | reverse complement strand
TAATAAACTTCCGCGCATCATCGGTATATGAATACGTTTTACTATCGTGCCCGGTAACATCCCGGCTGTTTTTGCAACTTCATCCATTACTGGTTTTATCTTTAATAACGCCGCTTCTACTGTATTGATTGATACCGCAAGAAAACGAACAAGATAGGCAAATACTAATGTAAATAATGTGCCACTGATTAACAGTCCACTATTGATGTTAAATTGTCTTGTTAAAAATAAATCCAGTGTATTATCAAACCAGGCAAAGGGAATCAAAACACCCACCGCGATTACTGTACCGGGTATGGCATAACCCATACTAACAAAACGCACCATTAAGCGATTGGTTAGTGAATTACTGTTTCTCTTTGTATAGGCCATGAATAGGGCGATCATTAATGCAAAGATAGCCGTTACAAAAGCTAACATTAAACTGTGGAATAAGAGCAGATAAAAATCTTTACCGATAACAGTTGAATAAGTATCTAGCGCCCAGTCAATTAAAAAACAGACGGGAACAATAAATCCAAATATTAGAGGTGTTGCACACAATATTAACGCAATAAATGCTTTTCCTTTGTGTAACTGTTTTTGCATCAAGGCACTATAACGACTGCTGGTATGGTGAAATCGTGCTTGCCTGCGAGAACGTTTTTCCAGGTACAGAAATACGGCTACAAATACTAACAATAAAGCTGATAATTGCGCTGCGGCTAAACTATTACCCAAACCAAACCATGTCCTGAATATTCCGGTTGTAAAGACAGAGACACCGAAATACTGAACCGTACCAAAATCAGCCAACGTCTCCATTACAACCAGGGACAAACCTACCATGATGGCTGGTCGTGCGAGAGGTAAGGCAACACGCCTGAATGCATCAAAGGCATTACATCCCAAAGTTCGTGATACTTCTAATACACAGATCGATTGTTCAATAAATGCAGCGCGTGCCAATAAATAAATATAGGGATATAACACCAATGATAACATCGCAATTGCACCACCAAGAGAACGCACTTCTGGAAACCAGTAGTCACGATATTGCCAACCGGTAAATTCACGTAATGATGTTTGCAGTGGACCGGCCACATCTAATACACCGGTATAACTGTAGGCAATGATATAAGCTGGCATCGCCATTGGCAGTAACATAGCCCATTCAAGATATCGGCTTAGCGGGAAGCGGTACATCGTAACCAACCACGCAGGAATGATACCAAGTTGTAAACTAAAAAAACAAACGCCGACTAATAACGTTAAAGAGTTAACGATATAGTCAGTTAATACTGTATCACTTAAGTGCGACCATATTTCTTTTGCAGGAAAGAAGACTGAACCCAGGACAACAACTAACGGTATACTGAACAATAAAGATAGTACGACTAACGCTATATTCCATTTGGATGACGAAAACAGTCTTGCTCTAATATCAAGTACATCAGGAATTGTTTGAGCAGTACGGGAAACAAGCATAGATAATCCGTGCTACTTCCAGCCGACTCGATCCATTAGCATGACAGCCTCGGTATTGTATTTACCTAATAGACTCAGATTGAGATTATCTGCCTTGAAATCTCCCCAGCTTTTTAGAATAGAACTACTTTCAATTTCAGGGTTAATTGAATACTCGTGATTGGTGTCTGCATACCATTGTTGAGCATAATCGCTAACAAGAAATTCAAGTAACTGTATGGCTTCTTTTTTGTGTTTTGCCGGTTTTAGTATGCCAGCACCACTGACATTCATGTGTGCTCCACGACCAGCCTGATTGGGCCAGAATAGTTTTATTTTCTTGGCAGCAGCAAGCTCAAACTCCTGACTGGATTCAAGCATGCCGGCCAGATAATAATTATTAACCAGGGCAACATCGCAGACACCTGCGGCAACGGCCTTTATTTGATCACGGTCACCACCCTTTGGTGGTCTTGCAAAATTCTCAACCAGACCGGCTGCCCAGCTTTCAGTTTTTTCTAATCCATCATTGGCAATCATCGCAGCGACAAGTGATTGATTATATACGTTTGATGATGATCGTACGCACACACGACTTTTCCATTTCTTATCTGCAAGATCCGCGTAGCTGGATAACTCATCCTCGTTAACTCTGTCAGGCGCATAAATGATTACCCTAGAACGCAAAGACAAACCAAACCATTGATTGTCTGCATCACGATAATATTCAGGAATCACCCTTTTTAATAAATCAGAATCTATCTGCTGAAACAGGGCCTTATCTTTGGCTCTTATCAATCGTGCAACATCGACTGTCAATAAAATATCTGCCGGTGTATTTTTTCCTTCAACTTCCAGACGTTTTAAAAATGTATCTGCATTACCAGTAACAAGATTAACCTTAATTCCTGTTCTCTCAGTGAACTGATCCAGCAATGGCTTGATCAATGCCTCTTTTCGCGCGGAATAGATATTGACCTCAGCAGCAAAAAGCTGTTGCTGAAATAATAAAATAACAATGATAATCAAATTTTTCATATAGATTGTTAAGTTAAACGGTCTCCAAAGTATAAATGATAATGATTCGCAATAACATTCTAATCAAATATCCTGAGAAGTCATAGGTAAATATTAATTATTATTAAGTGATTGTTTTTATTGATATAAATAAACATGAGCAGGAGAAGTTTAAAATTGGGGTACTCGTGGCTAAGCTACTAAACTCTTATTTGGTTCCATAAAAATGGACAAAATCTCCATGCCGCAAAATATGCGACGCCTTATATATTCATGACATTGCTAATGTGTCTGCCATCATAATCAGGACATTCAGTATATTTGAGTTCATCTAATCCTAATCATGGACAAATTTAAGCTTGATGATCTGAACCATCACCAATATGTACGATCAAAGCAGGTTTGCCTGCTTTCTTACGTATCCAGTTAGATGTGAACAAGATTGAATGTCGACTGATCACCCAACGTTCTGCATGGTATTTACCTGGAAAGTCCATCAACACCAGTCCAATAATGATGGTCAGAAGACCCTGACCAGGCAGGGCCAACATCAGAATGCCAGCGATCACAAATATAATACCTAGCAGGTTTTTTGCCAGTAATAATGGTATACGCAGAAAAGGATGCTGGTTGGCCCAGGGAACACGGTGTCTGTCCGGTAATAAAAAGTAATTGTGCGGTAAACTTATCAGGATAATGGGAACAGCAATCAAGGTTGCAAAGAAAAAAAAGCCTGATACAAGCACTAACCACCAGGCCAGCGTTTCGTTATTGTAAAACCATTCGAACACGTTATGTACTCACAGTATTTTTAAATAGTCAGTTCAAAGTCCGCAATCAGTGGCAGGTGATCCGATGCCTGTCTGGCCAGGTTACTGTGACCGGGGAAACTATGTTGACAGGTCAGTTCCCCCCGATAATAAATATGGTCAAGCTGACGCACGGGCATAATTGCGGGAAAGGTGTTTATTTTTTTACTCACTGGCT
>CAZDFI010000111.1:0-7443 GCA_964504725.1 uncultured Enterobacteriaceae bacterium | reverse complement strand
ATTGTGTGTCTTCCGGGCTTAGTGTGTCTGCATCCAGGGTAATCTGATCATTGCGACCCAGGATTAACTTTGTGCCATTATCGAATTCGACCACCACAGTGCTGGCATCTCCGGTAATGATCTTTTCATTGGGATAAACGACATCGCCCACGTGCAGTTGACGTGCTGTCCCATCCAGGGAAACAGCCTTAACCATATTAGTTAATGATTTTACGATACCTTTGGTTTCCATTAGTTTAATCCTCCTACTGAATGCCGGACATGGTCCTATAATGTGTTATGACTATTGACTGGCTTGTTATTTTAGTTTGCCATTTTGACAAACTGTTAAAGTATCTTTGCCTGTTCGGGCAATCCAAGACCAAAGCTGGCAAGCAGCTTACTTATTCCCGTCAAAATCCGATACTTTGCAAATAGCAGATCATATTTGCTGTTGATATAAGAAGTTCGGGACACAAAAACTTCATTCTCTTGATCCAATAAATCTAATAATGTTTTTAGTACTAAGCCGCGCATGGGATTGTATACAAATAATAAATAAAAAATATCGGGTTAACGCCTTACAAATTAATCGCTAATTAATGAATGTTTGTTAAAAAATAGTTATTTTGAAGACAATTGCATGAAAACAATCACTTGGGGTCAATGGAAATGTATTACTGGAAATACAAATAAAATAATTTGTGACAATTATCACAATAAATGTATCTAAAAATCGAAATATGTAAGATATATACCTGACATTCTTTTTTTTTATTAAGGCGTATGATAGTTGCAACTGAAAGATTAGGTGGTTTCGATATATTGTGTTGGCATTATCAACCGATAACCATAATTTTTTTTAAATTAACAGGTGCAAATGTCATGTTTAACAGACTAATACGCATGCTTCGTGTCATTCCCGCACTTGAGCAATTAAGTGATAAGGAATTACTAAACCTATTAAAGACCGTGGATAGCAATATTGTTGATTATGACGCAATATTGCTATCTACCTCATTTTTCAGAACTTACCCTCGCTCAAGCTATGTTAGCGTTCACGCAGTGCTTTTTGATATGTCTTAACAACCGGTTTTGTAATATAACTTAAAACATTTCGTTTCCCTGTAATCACATCGACATCAGCAATCATTCCCGGTAACACCGGGTAGTGTTGGTTATTATTTTTCAAGCTATTCTCAATGCGGATCTGCGCGACATAATATTTTTCACCATCACGTTCTTCTTCAAGCGTATCCGCACCGATATAATCAACCACCCCTGGGAGACTGCCATAGATTGCAAAATCATATGCCGTTAAGCGGACAACGGCTTTTTGACCTAAAACAAGTTGGGCAATATCTTCCGGTTTAATCTTTGCATCGATTAACAGCTCATTATCATCAGGAACAATTTCAATCAAATCCATTCCAGACTGAACGACACCACCTACTGTATTAACCAGCACCTGATTTATCACGCCGCTTACCGGCGATAACACAACACTACGAACTGACTTGTCGGAAGCCCCTTCTATAATTTTTAATAGTTCATTCTTTTTATTTTCCAGTTCATTACGTTTAGAAATCGCCTCACTGGTAAATTTTGAATGGCGTTCATCTAACTCCTGTTGTGTACGGTGTGCTTCATTCTGTTTAGCCAGGAGTTGCCCGGTTATTTTCTGTTTCTCAGCCATTAAAGCATGCATACTTCTACGTAACTGAAGTAACTCCACCTTTGAGATAGCATCTTCTTCAAATAAGGACTCACTTAAAGCCAGTTCTTCCTGCATAAGAGAAATACTCTGACGTGATAACTCAAGTTGTTTTTTAATCTCATTTTGTTCCTGACGATTTTTACTCAATCTATCCCGAATAAGCGATATCTGTTCTTGTAGCGCTTTGCTATTTTGTTTAAATAATTCCTGCTCATGCCGTGCTATATCAGGAGATGCATTTATAAATGCATCGTTAAATACTAATGTTTCTTTACCCAGGGTTTCTGCTTCCAGTCTGATTAATGAACCGATAATGCCACTCAGGCGTGTATTCACTTCACCGAGTTGCGTACTAACATTGATGTTGTTTACTTTAAGTAATTCATCACCAACTTTAACCACATCTCCTTTTTTTACATAGATTTCAGCAACAATACCGCCTTCAAGATGTTGAATTATTTTTAGATCACTGGCAGGTATCACTTTGCCGTTGGCAAACACCATCACATCAAGACTGACAAATGCCGTCCATGTAATCAGAACAAGAACACTGATTGAAATTCCCAGGTATAAATTAATCCATCGCCTTTCGGGTGGCTTTATAAGTGCGTAACTAACACTACTTATGCCGTCATTCATTATTGATTACCTGATAACTTATCCAGAACAACCTGCTTTTTATCATCCATAACAATACGACCCTGATCGAGCACAACGATTCTGTCGACCAGCGTTAACATTGCCGGGCGATGGGTCGCAACGATAAATGTCTTGTTATCCAAAATACTTTTCAACCGTTGCATGAATTTTTGTTCGCTCTGACTATCCAGAGAACTGGTGGGTTCATCCATCAAGAGCAAGCTGGGGTCAGCAAGCAGTGCGCGTGCCAATGCCAGGGACTGACGTTGCCCTCCCGAAAGGAATTCTCCGCGTTCTCCCACGGGCTGATTTAATCCCAGTGGGCATGAAGCCAACCAATCTCCAACACCCGCAATAGTTGCCGCACGTTCGATGTCTGATGTTAGGGCCCCAGGCCGATGAAGGGTTAAATTTTCCCGGATACTGCCACTAAAGAAATGCAGATTTTGTGGCATGTATCCAATTTGAGATCGCAGATCAGCAGGGTCGATCTCGCGTGAATCGATTCCTTCGATTCGAAGCGTACCCGTATCGGGTGAAATCAGGTTAAGCATGAGTTTGAGCAAGGTACTTTTTCCGGAACCTATCGTCCCGACGATGGCCACACGTTCACCTTGTTTAATCTTGAACGAGACCTCTTCCAATACGCTAACATTGGCTTCCTCTTGCTGCCCCACGATGGGATAAGCAAAGCCCAATCTATCGAGTGTGATATTACCGTTAATCATCGGGCAATCGACAACGGCAACCGTCTCATTACGTTCCGTTGGCAAATTCATGATGCGATCGATTTCCCCATAAGCGACATAAACGCCATGCAGTCGCCCGATGATTTGTGCGATCTGGGCAATAGGTGCCATCACTCGACCATTCAAAATCACCGCAGCAAATAACGCACCGAAAGAAAGTTGACCGTCATGGATCAGAAAGACGCCCAATGTAATAATCGCAACCATCGATATCGTCTGCGCAACCATCAATACACTTTGATTGACCTGACTGTAGAAGCGACTGGCAAAGGCGGTCTTTACACCCGCGGCATGTGCCTTTTCCCAGCGACTCGCCGCCCAGGATTCAGCACCTAATGCCTTAACGGTTTCCATGCCATTTAATACCTCAAACAACACCGAATTGCGGTTGGACGCATTCAGATATGCAGCGCGTGTCAGTCGATAAAGTGGAAACTGAGAGAAAAGAGTGATGAATAATACAATCGGTAAAATAATCACCGGCACCCAGGCCAATGTGCCGCCGATGAAATACATCATCATAATAAACAGAAACAGAAACGGCACATCACTGATCAACGACAGGGTCGCACTGTTAAGAAACTCACGTAACACATCAAGTTCGCGCATGGTATTGGCCGTGGAACCCGAGGAATGTAATTGATTGAGTCGGGTAGTCAAGACATGCACAAACACCCGGTTACCTAAAAACGTATCAATACGGCGTCCCGCATGATCCAATGCATAGATCCGTAATTGACGTAAAACAAAGTCAATCACGACCACGAGCAACATGCCAGATACCATGACCCATAATGACTCCAGGGCATAATTGGGAATCACCCGGTCATACATGGCCATAATAAATAACGGTAATGCCAAACCCAGTATATTCACGACGAATGAACCTGCCGATGCTTCCAGATAAATTCGGCGTTGTTCCCAGGCCAAAGACCAAAACCAATGGCCGCTTAACGGGGTGTCATTTTTCTTGATTTCATGATCAATATCGGGTTGGAGGGTATAGGCACGACCCGCATAGCAAGCTTCAATGGTTCGCCTTTCCTGGGCAATACAACCACCTGATGATGTCAGTACAACCACAGACGAGCCTCTATACTCTAGCAAGATACAGGCACGACCCTCCGTTAACATCAACAACGCGGGTAAATGCAAATCATCCAGTTGATCAAACCTACATTCGAGTCGTTCACAACCCAATCCGGCACGCCGGGCAACAGCCGCGAGCTGTGCTTCCTGAACACATCCATTCACCAATGGCAAACCGGCATTAAGTGATTGGACAGAACAAGGCTGACCAAAATAGCGGCTGAGCGCACTGATTAAGGCGGCCATGCAAGCCGGCTTTGCTGATGACGCTGGGCCTGAAGAAGTAAGTTCAGCTGCCTGTGCTTTTTCCAGTAATTGCGTCACAACTACGCTGCCGCCTAATCTTTCATCAGATGCGAACGCACTAATTTCCCGAATACATTCTTATGAGAAGACACAGTAGACAAGCTAATTAATGAGGCGCCATGGAGAGCACGCGTCGGATCTGATCATTTTGAAAACCAATCATGCTGGGTCGCTTCACACCGGGCAGTACCACGACATCATATAACTCGGTGATAAAGCCTTCGGCGTGCATCCAGTGCGGTATACCACCTGTTTTTAGATCGACGACATATAATCCACTTCTGGCTTCCAGCTTCTCTTTCGTTAGACGCGCATCAAGCGCCAGTCCTTGAAAGGTCTTATTATCTCTCGGTCGGGATAAACCCAGGATGGCAAAATTTTTATGAAATGCCACGCCGCGGATATAACCGGGACAAAAAACAAGAGGGTTAAACTGGCCGCTATCCAGATCGATGCTGCCAAATTCACCCGTCCCCGAATTCGCCAGCCATAACTTATCCTGATACCAACGGGGTGAATGCGGCATGGAAAGCCCTCTGGCGATAATCTCATTCGATTCGACATCGATGACGATACCACCATCATCGCGATGCCCACGCCAGCCGTCAGTCACATTGCTATCAGAAACCGCAGTGACAAAGGACGGTTTTCCATCACGCATCGCCAGTCCATTTAAATGACATCGATCTTCCGGCTGCAAGTCACTAATAAATTTCGGTTGCCAGACAGGTTTAAAGCTATACTCATCACTGCTCGTCGCCAGGCAACTAAACAGCGTATTAATAAATACCGGCTGTCTCGAATCAGGCATTAGAGCAAGATCGTGCACATCGATATCGCCGCTGATATAACTCAACTGCGGCACAAACAAGCGATCATAACCGTCCGCATCTTCACCCGCTTGCAGTGAATTTTGGAAACGATGAATTTGATAAAGACTGCTTAACAAGAGTGTTTGACCATCACTCCAGAGGCCCATCGGGCGATGAAAGCTACGTTCAAAAACAGACAGTTCCTGTTTCGTGTTATGCCCCAGCAAGATCACCTTGCCCGATTGATAAGTGCTGAAGCCTAAACTGATCCCCTGCTCAGCCATCCAGGCAACAAACTGTCGCGATGCATTGAGTTCAAATTGAATCTGTCCTGCTTCTTCGCTAGTGTTAATAGAGCTTAAATTATTCATATTAAGTAGTAGTGTATAAATTTATTGCGTGACGATAGTTTGATTTCAACAACCTGATCCGGCTTAGTAAGCTGACAAATAACTACCCAACTGGCCATAAGCCGAAACAACGTCATACTCCTGGGCCAGCACCAGATACTGAGCATCATAGGCAGACAAACGTGATTGATTGAGTTGATTCAATACAATAAACACATCCAACGGTGTGCGGCGACCAAACTTTAGCTGGGATTGATACGCCTCATGCACTTTCTCATTGGCATCAAGTTGTATTTGCAAAAATTCGAGCCGGGCACGGCCGGAAGCTAAATTGCTCAGACTGACTTTCACCGCCTCACGCGTTACGCGAACGGTTTCAGCATAGCTCTCCGTCGCCGCATCCAGCACCACCTTGCTTTTTTTGTATTCGGCAATATTTCTCCCGCCCGAAAAGATGTCCCACTGGAAATTCAAACGGCCACCATAATTGTCATCACGACCCAATACGGCATCCTCATCTTCACTATCACGAACAAATAGCTCGGCATCAACACGCGGTATCCACGCGGATTTTCGACTCTTGATGAGTGACGACGATGCGGATATTTCCTTCTGCGCAGAAACGACATCCGGGTTCTGACCAATCAACTCATCCATCTCGTTACTACCCGCCGCTAACTGTAAGCCGGGGTAGTCATGAATAGCGGGGACGGCTTGTAATTCCTCAGGCATCGTCCCCATCAATTCTAAATAACGTATTTCAGCTTCATCCAATAAACCGTTTTGACTCTCTAATTGGGCATGGACGGTTGCCAGTTGTGATGTCGCCAGATAAGCATCCACTTTGGCAACGCGACCTTTATCCACTTGTTTCTGGACGAGTTCCATCAAGGATTCACTATCTGCCACATTCTGTTTTGCCAATTCAACTAAATGCCGAAAACGGATCACATCAATATAAGTCGTGACGACGTTTTGGGTCACCGATTCCCGCAAACCATCCAGATCCGAGTTTGCCCCCTGCAGACGATAATTGGCGGCTTCAACCTGGCCACTGGTCAACTGATAATCAAAGAGTCGCTGGCTGAGTTTAAGTTCGGTAGCGCGGGAAAGGTGCCCCTGATAACCCGACTTCTCACGTCCCCGGGTCGCTGAATTGGCATAACGAGCCTCGGTTAAATTTGCTGCCAGGCTGAGTTGCGGACGAAAGGCACTTTGCGCAATGGCAATATCCTGCTCGGTGGCCAGGACAACCGATTGCTCGGCACGTAACGCCGGCACATATTGGTAGGCCGACTGAATGGCCGCTTTTAAATCCGTCGCCGAAGCGGTGGCGCTGGACAGAGAGATGACCATCGCCACACAGACATGCATTAGACCTTGTTTATTAAGGTTATTTCTCTGGATATTCATTCACTTCTCCCTACATTGATTGTTTTATCGTAATAATTAAAAAAGACAGCACTAAACACCGAACACATGTGCACGGATGATGATTTCGTTCGTTTTTTTTCGCTAAACACGCTGTGTTAAAGGTCCTTATTAAATAGGAGACGAAATAACGGTAATTAAACAATAGTTATTGCTATTGCCTCATCAATATGGATGCTGGCCAGGACATCGCCACCCGTCGTGGTAAACTTATATTCATCCGCGATTCCATCAGCACTACTAGTAGTACCCCACATCCCCGCCTGACCGTTCGAGCTGTTATTCAATTCAACACTGTCACTGTTGCCAGTGGTGCCGGTGCCCGTTATCGTCAGGGTATTCATCGCAGCCACATCACCCAATGCCAGCAC
>CAZDFI010000110.1:0-7503 GCA_964504725.1 uncultured Enterobacteriaceae bacterium | reverse complement strand
TAACTGATAATGGTCAGGCAGGGCCTCAAATTCCGACTGCAATGGTTGTTGATGATTCATTGAGTGTACGCCGATCACTGACTCAGTTTATGGAAGACTCAGGTTATAAAGTAAGGTCAGCCAGAGATGGTATTGAAGCAATTGAGATACTCAAAGGCTTCAAACCTGATATTTTATTGGTTGATATGGAAATGCCAAGGATGAATGGTATCGAATTATCAGCTTATGTGCGTAGCCAGGAACCAATTGCAGAGTTACCCATTATTATGATTACCTCTCGTTCATCAGCAAAGCATCGTGAACAAGCCGAACGAGCAGGGATTAATTCACACGTAACAAAGCCATTTTCGGAAGTCGCCCTATTAGAAGAAATCGAACGATTGAGGGCAACAAATTGAGACTAAATTTAAATTTGATTTTTCAGGTGAAACCATGTCAGTAAGTAATGCCTGGATACTATCAATCTCAGATAATTTGTATGCAGCAATAGGGGGATTGGAAATGGTTCACATACATTCTGATATTCCGGATCTAATACCTATTCCAAAAAAAAGTGACTATTGTCAACATCAGATTTTATGGCGGGAGCAACATTTGCTATTACTGGATCTAGGATTGTTCTTGTATAGCGATCCGTGTGGTGACAAAAATACAATCAAAACTGATAACACATTTATATGCGTTGTTTCCTATATGTCTGATCAGGAAGATATGCAAGCGTATGGGGCTATTTTGTCGGGTCAATTACCTGTACGAATCAAAGTAGATGATAAACAGGCTTGTGAATTGCCTGGTTCGCCTGAAGCCTGGTCAATGCTGGCAATTTCGTGTTTTAGTCATGATACTTATGGCACTGTGCCGATTTTAGATTTACCACGCATTTTTTCAACACAAGTAGATAATGTTCTGGCTGATCCAGATCAGCAGCTTAATTCGGAGTTTCAGCCGTTTGATTAAAAATAAAAAATTGAAGAAAACGTGTTAGTGAAAAATCATAGTGCACTGGCTTATTATGTGCTTAATAATGGTTTTTGTCCCGTTACTACCTATAGGATAAAGCAATGTTAAATAGAGTATTGATAATTGATGACAGCACCGCAATAAAAGAATTTATCAAATATTGTCTTTCACGGAATTGGCCGACTGTCGAAATAGAACTCTATGATCCAGTTCAGGGATTACCTGCAGAGAAATTTGGTTGGGCTCAGTATGATCTATTAATACTCGATTATCAATTAGGTCTGGTTGATGAAGATGGTTTGGATTGGCTTAAAATTTTAAGCAGTTATTCAAATATTCCCCCAATATTATTTTTGACTGCATACAGTCACGAAGATATTGCGGTACAAGCTATCAAATTGGGCGCTGAAGACTACCTTAACAAGGATGATTTATCAGCGAAACGATTGAGCGAACGTATTGCTGTAATCATTGGCGAAGACCTTAAGAAAACAGACATTAATCTGGCGAAAACTACTGGAGTGACTAAGACAGTCGTTGTGCCTGAAGATGAAAAAACCATGGTAATTAACGCAGACATGATTGTTGGCGCTGATGACACTACCCCAATGCTAGAAGAGACACTTATGTTCTCACCAAAAAAGGGGACACTACCAGAAGAAGTAACAAAAGCCGGGGATCAAAATACCAAATCTAGTACAGTCGATACTTATAAACTTATCGAGAGCGAATTACCTGGTTACAGGATCATCGACAAAGTCGGAGAGGGAGGTATGGCCAATATCTTCCTGGCTGAAAGAGAGGAAGATCAATTACAGGTTGTCTTGAAGGTGCTCGACATCGCCAATGTCGAAAATAAAGAAAGTCTGAGACGGTTCATCCGCGAATACAGATTGATTGGTCAGCTTGATCACCCGAATATCGCCCGTATCTACGAACGAGCATTCGCCCATAGCTATGCCTATATCGCCATCGAATATTGTCCTAATGGAGATTTGTCTCAGCGGCTTAAAAAACCATTACCCACAGAGACTGCTGTAAGTTATATGCGGCAGATAGGAGAAGGTATCGGCGCGGCACATAAAGTTGGTATCATCCATCGTGACATGAAGCCTGGGAATATCTTGTTCAGAGCTGATGACAGTCTGGCAATTACTGATTTTGGTATTGCAAAGATGCTGGGTGATACGAGTGAACTTACTGAAGTTGGACAGATAGTCGGAACGATGTTTTATATCAGCCCAGAGCAAATTCGTGGCAAAGGCATAAACAAGTACAGCGACCTCTACAGCCTGGGGGTGATGTTTTACAAGATGTTAACGGGTGAATTTCCATTTTATGGAGAGTCTGTAGAGCAAATTCTTCAGGCTCATTTGATGGATCCTCCGCCAAAATTACCCAAAAATCTTGCTTCATTTCAACCTATTATTGACGGTTTGTTGGCAAAAGATCCTGATGAACGTTTCCAAAACGCTGAAGAATTTCTTGTTGGGCTCGAATGGGACTAAACTTGTGTGGATACTGAATATAAGCGATTGAAATTCCGGTTACTCTTTATCGATTCGCTTATTCCCCGAAGGGAGGATCAAGATCTCCCCCTCTTCTTTCCAAATATTTAAACCATGCAAAATCTAAACGATCTTGAATTACTTCTTAGGTCTTCAGTACCAATCATTGTTATCGAGTCACACGAAGAGGTTCGACTACTGGAATTATTCAATAGAATAATAAAAAATATACCGAAACCTTTGTTTCTTTGGACGGTCACCGAAGGTTTGGAAAGAATTGATGTTGATATGCCTGCACAGAGGCATAATAGTAAGCCCATTGAATTACTCAATTAGATTAAATTTAGCAGGCATGAAGGTATTTACCTGCTACTCGATTTCCATCCTTTTTTAGACGATCCACTCCATGTACGCCTGATGAAAGATATCGCCTTGGGGCAAGGAGAAACCACTCACTGTATCGTTCTGATATCTCATGAAATTGAATTACCGGAAGAACTGGAAAGATACTGTGCCCGTTTTGAATTATCCATGCCCGATCGTAGCCAGATTGAAATGATGGTTCGCAGTGGGGTGAAAAGTTGGTCCAGGAAAAATAAGGATTTACGCATTGTTGTGGATAAAAAATTCTTTAATAAATTGGTTGAAAGTCTTATTGGTCTACCCATTGATGATGCTCGCAGGTTAATTAAAGGTGCCATAGAGGATGATGGCGTACTGAATGAATCAGATTTGAGCAATATCATGCAGGCAAAATTTGATTTGCTGGATCAAGGCGGCGTTCTCTCATTCGAATATGACACAGCGAAGTTTGCCGATGTCGGTGGTTTGGAAGGTCTGAAAGAATGGTTGCAGATACGTAGAGAAATATTTAGTGGTGAAATTCAGGATTCAGGGCTGGATTCTCCAAAAGGGATTATGTTATTAGGAGTACAGGGTTGCGGAAAGAGTTTGGCTGCGAAAGCGGTTGCTGGTTCCTGGGGAGTCCCATTATTAAGGTTTGATTTTGGCACGCTGTATAACAAGTTCTACGGAGAATCAGAAAAAAATCTAAGAGAATCATTAAAAATGGCTGAGTTAATGTCACCGTGTGTTTTGTGGATAGATGAAATAGAGAAAGGCATTAGTGTTGGAGATAACGATGGAGGAACATCCAGCAGGATGTTGGGTACGATCTTGACATGGATGTCCGAAAACAAGGGAAAAGTGTTCATTGTTGCCACAGCAAATGATATAGAAGCACTGCCTCCGGAATTAATACGCAAGGGCCGACTTGATGAAATATTCTTTGTGGATTTACCGGATAGCAAAACACGGGAAATAATTTTCGGAATTCATCTCGGTAAGCGTAATCAAAACCAGGATGATTTTAACATTAAGTCGCTTGCACAAAAGAGCGCCGGGTTTTCAGGATCCGAGATTGAACAAGCTATTGTCTCGTCGCTGTATTCCGCATTAGCCAAAAAAACAGCATTAAACGAGTCACACATCCTTGATGAATTGGCCAAGACACGTCCATTATCTGTTGTCATGGCAGAAAAAATAGATTCGCTTAGATCCTGGGCCTTGAATAGAACAGTTAGTGCTAATTAATGAGTTGAAAAGAAATCACCAAATGCACGGCTGCCATCCTGTGTTTGAATTTCACCTGTAATTTCCAGAGTATTCGTATCGATAATATTCACAGTTCCATCAAACCAATTGGCAACATAAATAAATTCTCCAGAAGGATGGAGTGCGATGCCTTCGGGATAGTCGCCAACTGTAATTGTTTTAATCACTTTTTCCTCTGCCAATGAAATAACGGACACTGTTCCATCGTGTTGGTTGGTAACAAAAATTCTGTTTCTCAGCTCATCATGTGCAATCGCGTAGGGAAATCTACCTGTTTTTATATTTACGACATTGTTACTATCTGCAAGGTCAATAATACTGACACTTCCACCACGTACATTCGCAACGAAAACTTTATCCATTGTTGTCGCAGCAGTAACACCAAAGGGTGCTGTCTGTACTGAAATTACAGATTCAATACTTTCTGTTTCTGTATTAATGATCATTAAATTATTGTCATCTCTGTTGGCGACATAAAGACGATCTCCTGCGGGACTGATTGCAATACCTGATGGCGACTTGCCCACTTTGATTTGTGAAATAATTTCCATGGTTTTTGTATTCATGACAGAAATGATATTCAAATACCAGTCTGCAATATAGAGTGTTTCACCATCAGGACTGACAGCGATACCGACAGGGGCATCACCAACTTTAATATTCCTTACCAGAGCATTATTGCCTGTATCGATCACAGATATCTCCTGACTCTCAGGATTAGATATGTAGACGCGTTTTCCATTTGTACTTGCCGTTACACCGGCGGGGCGATGTCCTACGTATATATTTGTGATGACCTGGTTTGATGATGTATCAATGACGGATACAGTATCGCTGACCTGATTGGTGATATAAGCAAATGTTCCAGCTTGGACTGTGGATAACGCACTGAAAAAAAGAAGAAAAGGGAATAAATATTTCAATGTGACGTTGTCAGTTAATGATGCGACGAATTATTCGGGAATGGTAAGGGAAGCCAGACATTTTGTCTGGCTTCCCTGGTTGCAAGTTTATTCGGACAGTTTTTTGATGTTTTCCATTCCTGTTTTATAAAAAACAGTTAATTCTTCAGTCGCATATTCATCACTTAGTTCATGAGGTGGCGTGGGTCCCTGAAAGGAACGATAAAATGCGCCCTTCCATTTTAACGTAGAACTACCTTTGCCGTTATCTGAAACAGTGATCGTTAAACCATGGGTGGTAATAGGGTAAGCCTTAAGCTGTTGACCATCTTCCATGTAATGCTGAATCAAGAAATTATCTGGTTTATGTTTGGCTAAAATCTCTCTTATTTGTTCACCGCCTTCTAGCGTAATCACACGCAGTGAATCTGGTTCATTGCCTTTATCAGCAGTGCAGTCTGTTACAGTTGGGTGCCAGTCCTTAATCGAACAAAAATCACCTATCACTGACCAGATTTTGTCTGGTGTTGCATTAATTCCAATTTCTTCAATGAGCAATACTCTTGACGGCCCATGGGCCATTACCAGTACAGGGGTAAAAAAAACAGCAAGTAAACACAATTTTATAATTCTTTTCATAATAACATCTCCAGATATTCGGAATTATTTCGTTTCATTTTTAGCGAAACTAAGCGCGACCGCAGGATTATACAGTCAAATCTGATGTAGGGAAGTCCAGTACATCTAAATTATCCTCACAACAATCAGTAGCAGGTTTTAATGTGGGTCATTTTCTCTGGTAGCCTTACTGGGACTCAATTAAACAGGTGAGGTTCAATAGTTAAAACTATGATGTAGATCACACGATTCAAGGTGTTGTGATGAAACTTTGGGATTATACTTGGTCACAGTTAGAGAGATCGCATCTTGTATGATGCTCATAATCTGGAATATATTCCACCAGTCGATATCAGGTTTAAACAACCTTAAAGATGGGTAAACGGATACTTAACAACTATTGAAGATAAATTTAAAAGGTAAGGAGAATGCAACATGCGCAAAATATCATTCGCCATCATAGCTTTATCCCTGATTTTCACAGGGCCTGTCGTTTTTGCTGAGGAAGTTGTAACGGCTGTTGTTAAAGAAGGCATTAAAGGTGCTTTTAATGAATTAGAAAGGCAGACGATTAAAAAATATTTTAAAGAGAATGAGTATGTTCACTATGTAGAAGAAAATGATGAATCACATTCACATAAAGGTAAGGGTAAAAATAAGTCAAAAGGTAAAAGTAAAGGATTACCACCTGGTATTGCAATGAATCTGGAACGGGGGAAATCTCTGCCTCCGGGGATAGCCAAAAGGTATTTACCTCAAGATCTTAATTACTCATTACCTGATCGACATGACGGATATGAGCGCACAATTGTGGGAAATGATGTGGTTCTTGTTGAGATTGATACAGGTAAAATTGCGGATATTATTGTAGATGCTGTCCTGGGTAATTAGAGAATAAGATTGATAGATAACACAATTTGAACTGGAGGTTAGATAGTGAAACAAGTCATTAATGCTGGGTTACTTAGATTTGTGTGTTTACTGTGCTTTGTATGCGTTAGCGTGTTCGTTCAAGCTGAGGATGATACCTATGAAGAAGATACTATTCTTAAGGAGGCAGATGCATTCTTTGGCGGTGGTGCTGAAGGACTTGCTGATGTCATAGAAAACATATTTAAGGACATGGGCAAACCAAATGCTTTCATCAAGGGGCAGGAGGCAAGTGGTGCAATTGTGATCGGTGCGAGATATGGTGATGGTACATTAGTACGGAAAGCTGGGGGATCGACCAAGGTGCACTGGACAGGACCTACGATTGGTTTTGATGCTGGCGGTAATCTATCCAAAGTATTTGTGCTTATCTATAATTTGCCGAATACAGAAGCAATATTTCAGAGATTTCCTGCTCTTGATGGTAGTTTCTATTTTATCGGTGGCGTAGGGGCAAACTATCATCAGATGGATAATATCGTATTGGCACCCATGCGTTTTGGCGCTGGTTTTCGTGCTGGAGTGAACATCGGTTATATGCATTATCGGAAAGAAAAATCCTGGAATCCATTCTGAGAATACACACAAACGGGAATAGCAAGGAATCATAGATTCCCGTACCACAAAAACTGAACGATTATTAATCCACTTGATTACTGCAGATTGATGCAATATGAATTAGTATAGACGTCCGAGGTTCCAGGGGCGTGGAACAATAATAATAAAATGGCCGTTGGTCATGGTAGTAATCTCTTCACTATAATAACAATCTTGCAGCCGCCGCCGGAGGGCAAAATAATGAAAATTGTACTCGCACCTGACTCCTTCAAAGGAAATTTAACATCTCTACAGGTTGCTTCGGCGCTTGAAAAAGGTATTAAGAGGGTCATTCCAAATGCAAACTGCATCAAAGTGCCGATGGCTGATGGAGGCGAAGGGACAGTTCAGTCTTTAGTAGATGCAACGGGGGG
>CAZDFI010000109.1:2507-7771 GCA_964504725.1 uncultured Enterobacteriaceae bacterium | reverse complement strand
CAGCGCATGTTATTTACCCTGAAGTGGATGATAAACCTGCTGGTTTCTCATCCATTTGGTTAAAGAATATTCTGCGTCAACAACTTGAATTTCAGGGCGTTATTTTTAGTGACGACATCAGCATGGCGGGCGCGGAGGTCGTTGGCGGCTATGTTGATCGGGCACATTGCGCATTGGAAGCTGGTTGCGACATGGTGCTGGTATGTAATAATCAAACCGCTACAATTGAGCTGTTGGATAATATAAAAGTGGATCCAAATCCGGCATCGCAATCTCGATTGATACGTATGCATGGGCAGCAAGAAGTTGACTTTGCAAAACTGAAAAGTGATGAAGCGTGGCAGACTGTCTCGGAGGAAATTTCAGGGATGATCGTAGAACCGGAATTGGCATTAGGTGATGATGAGATCCAGGCATAACAAATTACTTCCTCTAATTTTTTCCAGTGTCCTGGTTATATTCCCCCAGGTTCTTTTATCAGGACCTTTATCAGCGGCCGATCTAAAGGGCAAGCTGACAAATGCAGACTGTCGAGTTATCGAGGAAACGACTTCTGAGTCAAACTCAGTTGCCAAATTTAGCAATGCTGTACTCTGGAAGGTGTCGAATGCAGGAAAATCGTCCAGCTATATTTTTGGAACGATTCACGTTTCTGATCCCAGGATTACAAATTTACCCGATCCGGTGAAATCTGCTTTGAATAACTCAGACACATTTGTGATGGAAGCCTTGCCTACGCCAGAAGAAGCATTAGCGCTTTCGCAAATGATGTTTTATGCAGATGGTACGACGCTAAAAGATTATCTTGATGATGAATTATTTCAGCGTATCGCAAAAGTGCTCTCAATCTTTCAGTTGCCGATAGAAGCTGCCGCTGTATTGAAACCGTGGGCAGCATTTTTGATAATGAACTATCCAGCAGATAATATGATGCCACTGGATTTAAAGTTGCTTGAAATAGCGACAAGTCAAGGTGCCAGAACAATGGGGCTGGAAACACTCAGTGAGCAAGGCGCTATTTTCAGTGAAATGACACTGGATAAGCAACTTAGGTTGTTACTGGATACCGTTTGTAATTATGATTTGGTTAATCAGGGCATTGAAGAAATGAAAGAATTTTATTTACAGAGGGATTTGAATGGCTTATTAAATGCGAATGCCCAACATCCCCATGCAGATGAGCCGGTTTATAAAGAATTAAATAAAAAATTATTAACAGATAGAAACAAGATAATGATTGATCGGATGCAATCAGTTTTAAAAGAGGGGGGTGCTTTTATTGCAATCGGCGCACTACATTTGCCCGGGGATAACGGCGTGATAGCAGGGTTGAGTCAACAAGGTTATACAATAACCGCAATTTATTGAGCAAAATAGAAGGTCTGGTATTGATGAATATAGAAACAACACTAATTGAATTTCAGAATTATTTTAGCAGCAACTCATGGGTAGCTCAGGTATTTATTGTCGTAGTTATTACGCTATCCATCAGCTTAATACAGAAGCGTATTATTGGGAAATTATATGCAAAGCTGGAAAATACAGCTGTCTATTGGGATGATGCATTGGTGGATGCCGCGCGACGGCCGTTAACTATCTTGATTTGGATAATTGGCCTAACTTTTGCGGCTGATATCGTCAGCAACAAAAGTGACGCAGTTATCTTTGGTGCAATTGATCCTATCCGTGATGTGGGTGTCATTTTCACTTTCGCATGGTTTCTGGTGAGATTCGTTGAACGTACAGAAAAAAATATCGTACTGAAGAAAGAGGCCAGAGGTGAGCAGATCGATCATACAACGGCGGATGCGATTGCAAAATTATTAAGAATATCCGTGATTATCACGGCCCTTCTGGTGATGTTACAGACTCTGGGTTACAGCATATCGGGTGTTCTCGCATTTGGTGGTATCGGGGGTATCGCCATTGGTTTTGCCGCAAAAGATTTGTTGGCGAACTTCTTTGGTGGGTTGATGATCTATATGGATCGTCCATTCAATGTTGGAGACTGGGTAAGGTCACCGGACAGGGAAATTGAAGGTACAGTTGAAAATATCGGATGGCGATTGACCCGGATCCGTACTTTTGACAAACGTCCTTTGTATGTCCCAAATTCGGTCTTTGCCAATATCGTTGTTGAAAATCCTTCACGTATGTCGAATCGTCGCATCAAGGAAACAATCGGCATCCGTTATGATGATGTGAGCAAAATGGAAATTATTATTGATGATGTGAAAAAGATGCTGCAGGAACATGAAGAGATAGACACAAACCAGACATTGATAGTAAATTTTAATGAGTTTGCGCCTTCATCTCTGGATTTTTTTATCTATACATTCACCAAAACAACAAACTGGATTCGGTTTCATGAAATCAAGCAGGATGTGTTATTGAGGGCCATCAGGATTGTAGAATCGCATGGCGCTGAGTGTGCATTTCCGACTTCAACATTGCATATTCCTGATGGAGTCTCGGCTGATCAGTAATTAATGGAGCCTGGTATAAGTCTTTAATCAACGGGGAAATATGTGAAATGTGAAGAGTGAAGTGTATAGGCGCATTCTTCAATGCGTTTCACTCTTCACATTTCACATCTTCCTACTGCCGGAACAGGGTGATACATAGGCCAGGTTTGATTTCCAGTATTTGCTATTTCTTATTGGGCTTGCGTCAAATAATAGTCCCTGTAACCTATACACGATGGAAATTCAGTTCACAAAAATGCATGGTTTGGGCAATGATTTTGTTGTCATCGATAGCTTTGCACAAGAGATTCAGTTGACCTCTGATCAAGTACGATTGATTGCCGATCGTCACTTTGGTATTGGTTGTGATCAATTGTTATTACTCTCGCCTTCTGACAAAGAAGGTGTAGATATACGATATTTGATCTATAACGCAGATGGTGGCGAGGTGTCCCAATGTGGCAATGGTGCAAGATGTGCAGCCGCCTATTTAAGTGAAAAAGGACTAATCGATGGCCTGGTTGACGGAGACACAATTACTGCTGAAACCCATGAAGGCATCATCACCATGACTTTGGAGGAAGATGAGTTGGTGAAGGTCAATATGGGCATCCCGAAATTGGCGCCTGCTGATATCCCCATAGAGTCACTGGAGTATGATAGTCAATATCGATTGAATTTGTCAGATACGGAAATTACATTCAGTGCGGTCTCTATGGGCAACCCACATGCTGTAATTGTCGTGAATGATGTGGCGTCTGCGCCCATACTGACGATGGGGCCTGAAGTACAGGCACAATCATTTTTTCCGCAAGGTGTTAATGTGGGATTTATGCAGATTATTGACAGTGCACATATCAAATTACGTGTCTATGAACGCGGTGCTGGAGAAACTTTGGCCTGCGGGAGTGGTGCTTGCGCTGCAGTCGTGGCAGGATGTATCAACTCCAGTCTGAAACAGGAAGTTGAGGTTGAATTGCCAGGAGGGCATCTTATGATCAGTTGGATAGGGGAGGGCGAACCCGTATGGATGACGGGACCAGCCACTTTTGTTTACCAGGGGAAAATATCGTTATGACGATAGATAAAGATACAAATCAGGGGAAAGACCCAAAGCAGAGAAAAGAAATGACCCAGGAAAAAGACTCGGCGCAGGTCACACAATTAATTTCAGCAAAAGATATTGCAGAATATTTACGCAAGAACCCGGCATTTTTTAATGAACATCCTGATGTTCTCAGTGCATTATCGTTACCACAACACCATGCAAATGGCGACGTGGTCTCGTTGGTGGAAAGGCAGGTAGCAGTATTAAGGGAACAAAACCAGCAAACCACCAAAAAGTTACATGAGTTGATTGAGATTGCGCGTCAGAATGAAGAACTGGCCAGGAAAATGCACCAGTTAGGTTTGACGCTGATGGATGCGACAGATCCAAAGGATATTTTTGCGACCTTATATGACAATCTGTCCAAAAATTTTCATGCAGATCGAGTTGCTGTTCGCGTGTTTGGTGATCCGGCATTTATTGACTCCTATGCGGGCGAAGAATTTGTTGGAAAAGACATCAAGGAAATCTCACTTTTCAAAACCATTATTGAATCCAGACTAGCTCTTTGCGGGAGGATGAAGCACCAGCAGCAGGCATTTCTGTTTGGCACGGAGGCTGATGAAATTACTTCTTCAGTCATGGTGCCATTATTGGGTTCTGATTGGAGCGGGATCATGGCAATCGGTAGTTTCAATCCTAATCGTTTTGAACCGGGAATGGGTGTGGAGTTATTGGCGAATATGGCTGAAGTTTTGAGTTTTATCTTAAAGCCCTGGATTGCGGAAACTTGAACCTGGCTCGCTGAATTTGATAGTTAATTAGTCTCAGATGAACAAGCAAGAAACATCCAGGATCAATTTGTTTCTGGGAACCTTGCAGCATTTATCTGAACATACCCGAAAAGCCTACCAACGTGATCTAATCGTATTACTTGAGTTTGTTAATGCACAGCATGTGCAAAAATGGTGTGAGCTGGATGGTCGTCAAATCCGTAGCTTTATTGCCTGGCGGCACAGGCAGGGAACTGGGGGACGATCTCTGCAACGTAATTTATCAGCAGTCCGTGCATTCTATCGTTATTTGATTGGTGAAGGTGTGGCACAACATAACCCGGCAGAAGGTGTGCAAGCACCAAAAGCCCCTAAAAATTTACCCAAACTGCTTGATGTGGATCAGGTCGCCCAATTGCTTGAGATAGACGATAAAGATCCATTAGCCATTCGTGATAAGGCCATTCTGGAGTTAATGTATTCCTCGGGCTTACGTCTGTCTGAATTGGTCATGCTAAATATCGAGAATCTGGATTTGGATGATGCAGTTGTGACCGTCATTGGCAAAGGTAAGAAAACACGTGTGGTTCCTATCGGTAAACAGGCCCGCAAAGCGATAAGACAGTGGTTAAAAGGTCGTGGTGGAATGGCAAATGAAGAGGAAGTTGCGGTATTTGTCAGTCAACGAGGAACACGTATTAGTCGTCGTTCAATACAGCAACGCTTGAAACAATGGGCGATGAAACAAGGAATAACGAATCATGTGAATCCACATATGTTGCGGCATTCGTTCGCCAGCCATTTACTTGAATCCAGCGGTGATTTACGTGCTGTCCAGGAACTGCTTGGGCACGCAGATATCAGTACCACACAGGTCTATACACATCTGGATTTTCAACATCTCGCAAATGTCTATGATGATGCACACCCGCGTGCGCACAGGAAAAAACCATAGGGGAAGAAGTCAACAACATAATT
>CAZDFI010000109.1:0-2497 GCA_964504725.1 uncultured Enterobacteriaceae bacterium | reverse complement strand
CCTGAACATTCCAATCTGGAATGAAGTTGGATAAATCAACAACTTACGGTTGATATTTACCGCATTAGTCCCATTTCTAGTAAACTGAGCAGTCTCTAGTAGAATGCGCCTTTCCAGATTAAATCAGGACCAATTCAAGTCTAAGCCGGGAGAAGTTATTTGAAGCAATTTAAAGGTACAACCATCTTATCAGTCCGCAGGGATGATAGCGTGGTCATAGGGGGTGATGGTCAGGTGTCGATGGGTGATACTGTCATGAAAGGTAATGCCAGAAAGGTAAGGCGACTCTACCAAGACAAGATCATTGCCGGATTTGCAGGTGGCACGGCCGATGCCTTTACCTTGTTCGAACGATTTGAGGCCAAACTCGAAAAACACCAGGGCCATTTATTGAGATCGGCCGTTGAACTCGCCAAAGACTGGCGCACAGATAAAATGTTACGCAATCTGGAAGCCATGCTTTGTGTGGCAGATAAAAAGGTTTCCCTGATCATTTCAGGTAACGGAGATGTGATTGAGCCGGAAGACAATATTATGGCCATAGGTTCTGGTGGTGCTTATGCCAAGGCAGCTGCAATAGCATTAATGGATAATACCGAATTAGACGCGCGTGATATTGTTGAAAAGGGACTGAATATTGCCGCCGACATTTGTATTTACACGAACCATACGCAAACAATAGAAGAACTTTCAGTTAACGAAACTGAATAGATAAGAACAAAAGACCAGGGATTAATAGAAGTAATATGAGCGAACTAACACCGAAAGCGATTGTTGAAGAATTAAATAAACATATTGTTGGACAGGATGATGCCAAACGCGCAGTTGCTATTGCATTGCGTAATCGTTGGCGTCGGATGCAGGTCGACGAAGAATTACGTGTTGAGATCACGCCTAAAAATATCTTGATGATTGGACCAACAGGCGTGGGCAAAACAGAGATTGCGAGACGATTAGCAAAGCTGGCTGATGCGCCGTTTATCAAAATTGAAGCAACTAAATTTACAGAAGTGGGTTATGTAGGTAGAGATGTTGAATCAATTGTGCGTGATTTGGCTGATATCGCAGTGAAAATGACCAGGGAGGTAGAGGTAAAAAAAGTCCAGGAGCAGGCAGAAATTGCAGCAGAAAATAGAGTCCTGGATATTCTTTTACCAGCGCCGAGACGATTTACTAATGAACCTGTTGATGAAGAAGAGCAAACAGAGAATACAACCAGAGAAAAATTTCGCGGCATGCTGCGTCAAGGGAAGCTCAATGATAAGGTCATTGAAGTTGAATTAAATACACCCTCCATCGGAGTCGAGATCATGGCTCCACCAGGAATGGAAGAGATGACTAGTCAGTTACAAGGGTTGTTTCAGAACATGTCTGGTGGCAAGAAGAGTACACGGGAATTATGTGTAAAAGACGCATTGAAACACTTGAGCGAAGAAGAAGCTGCCAAGCTGATTAATGAAGATGATATTAAGGCTATATCAATCGAAAGTGTTGAACAAAATGGTATCGTTTTTCTGGATGAAATAGATAAGGTCACTCGTCGTTCTGAAACAAGTGGTCCGGATGTTTCTCGCGAAGGTGTTCAGCGTGATTTATTGCCATTAGTTGAAGGCAGTACGGTATCGACAAAATACGGCATGGTAAAAACGGATCATATTCTTTTTATTGCATCAGGGGCTTTCCATTTGACCAAGCCATCAGATTTAATTCCTGAACTACAGGGCCGCTTACCCATCAGGGTAGAGTTAAAAGCGCTCTCTGTAGACGACTTTATACGGATACTGACTGAACCGGATGCGTCACTGACAGAGCAATATACCGCCTTGATGAAAACAGAAGGGGTTGATCTTTCATTTTCCGAAGAGGGGATAAAAAGAGTTGCCGAGATTGCCTGGCAAGTCAACGAGTCGATTGAGAATATTGGTGCGCGTCGTTTACACACTGTGATGGAAAGGTTACTTGAGACACTATCTTACCAGGCTTCTGATTTGGATGGGACTTCGACTGTGGTCGATTTAGATTATGTTAACGATCATCTGCAAGAATTGGTGGGGGATGAAGATTTAACAAGGTACATACTGTAATGGCAATAATGAGGTAAAGATTTTCAATGGATAAAGAATCACCACAACCTGAATCAATCAATCTACACAAAAAATCCAGGATCCTAGAGATAAGTTTTAGTGATGGTCAGAATTTTGAATTATCTTGTGAATTTCTCAGGGTTTATTCACCTTCTGCAGAAGTTAAGGGGCATGGGCCGGGACAATCTGTATTACAAACAGGTAAAGAGAAAGTTTCTATCGATAAGATAGAGCCTGTTGGACATTATGCAGTCAAACTGATCTTCGACGATGGACATGCTACGGGTTTGTACTCATGGGCTTATCTCTATAATCTGGGCGAGAATAAGAATGAACTATGGAAAGACTACTTACAGGGACTTAAAGATGCCGGTTATCAACGTCAGGAAATTCCGGATTAGTTTTAGATTAAA
>CAZDFI010000108.1:4065-7796 GCA_964504725.1 uncultured Enterobacteriaceae bacterium | reverse complement strand
ATATATTGATCACTTTATACGTGAGGAATGGATTGGGCGTCGTATCAACAATCAGCATGTGGTTAAGGTGTACGAACCAACTCGTCGTCGACGTTTTCTTTATCTCATATCAGAATTTCTGGAAGGCTCTACCTTGCGACAATGGATGCGTGACCATCCAGATCCCGAACTGGAAGAAGTCAGAATATTGGTTGAACAAATTGCCAAAGGACTGCAGGCATTTCATCGTCTGGAAATGTTACATCAGGATCTGAAACCGGAAAATATTTTGATCGACCCCGCTGGTACAGTGAAATTGATCGATTTCGGTTCCACCAAAGTCGCAGGGATCGCCGAGATTAGTACACCCATTACACAAACGAATTTATTGGGCACCAAAAATTACACAGCACCGGAATATGCTAATGATCAAGCAGGTTCAAATCGTTCAGATATTTATTCATTGGGTGTAATCACTTATGAAATGTTATCGGGCAAACTCCCTTATGGGGAAATGCCGAATAACTGGAAGAAAAAGAACCTTGCAGCAGAGATGCATTACACGCCGCTGACTGATCACAATTCATCAGTCCCAAAATGGTTAAGCGCGACATTAAAGAAAGCCGTGCATCCAGATCCCAATCAACGCTACGATGAACTCTCAGAATTCCTGCATGATTTCCGTCATCCAAATCCTAATCTCTCTACCGAAGATCACCGACCTTTACTCGAACGCAACCCGGTGAAATTTTGGCAGGGACTGAGTGTTATCTTAATGGGGATTATTATTTATTTACTTGCTGCACATTGATTTATATCAATCGCTCTCGTCCACATTCCATGTGCTTGCGATAATACACATCCCATAAAGGGGTAAGCTTCCGCTCCTCGACTCTGTCTGGAAAATTAGCTCCTGACATTTTCTCGGTCTCCGTACCCCAAGGGTAGGCTCTCGCCCATTACCTACATACTTGTAGTCAACCGATGTCCTTGCATGTCACACCGTTCCTTATTATTTCGCTCAATTTGAATATCTGCTTTATAGTTATAACGAATGTTTGTAATAAAACAAAGCGAACAACTCATTTTGTTGGCATTTCTTTAATATAAACATCCTGTTTGGAATAAGGTATCTCAATACCTTCCTTGGTGAACGCTTTATATACAGCACTGTTTAAACGATCCAGAATCCGTCCACGTAATACAGGCTGATTAATCCAGCATAACAACTCAAAATCAAGACCGGACGCGCCAAAGCGCCTGAAACGTACGCGAGGTTCAGGATCACTGCAGGTGAGTTCTTCGCTCTCACCCACCCTCATAAGAATTTCACGAACCAGATCGATATCACTACCGTAAGCAACACCGACCTGAACCCTAATGCGATATTTTTCATGACGACCACCGGATTCATTAACAATCTTGGTATTGCCCATCACAGAATTTGGCACGGTTACTTCAATATCATCACGAGTTAATAAGCGAGTACTTCGAATTCCTATCTTTGTGACTTCCCCACGTTCGCCGCCATCAAGCACCACAAAGTCGCCGATTTTATAAGGTGCATCGGCCATAATAAACACCCCGGAAAATAAATTAGCCAATGTATCTTTTGCCGCAAAACCAACCGCTATACCAATGATACCAGCAGAGGCCAGCCATGCTGTCATATCTATATTCCAATTGATGAAAATATAATAAACAGCAACGCCAATAATAAAAATGAAGGCTATATTTTCAAATAAAGGAAGTGTTTTAGAATTTAACACATCTGCTTTATCAGGATTTTCTGCAAGGCTCCTGAGACCTAATTTTGATATACGCAATAAAAACTGCGTCCAATATATTATTGCTATTGTGAATAAAACAGAAAATACTATCGACTGATAATTTTCTGGTAACTTCAAACGTAGAGTAGCACTGGCCAAACCGATCAGTAATATTGTAAGGAATAATGGATGGTGCAAGTAGTCAATGAATAGATCATCCAAACCTGAATTAGTATGGGCTGCTATTTTTCTTGCTCTTGCAACAATAACGCGATCAACAATAATGGCAAGAATCCATGAGCAGACAATAATTATCACTGCCTGAACAAATAAGTTATCGCCAAAAATACCGAGATATGTTTCTATCGTTTTTTGCCATTCACCTAACATAATTATTACCTGATTTCAGAGTGTATTTTGTGAATAAAGATTATAAAGGAAAACACTAAACCTTTTGATTCATCATGTGATTGGCTGTTTGTGTGAAGCCCATGATTAATTGCTCCCTGAATGCATTATCGATCGGCATTTCTTCCAATGCTTTTCTCATACACATCAGCCATTGATCTCTTTCAATTTCGCCTATGGGAAAAGGTAAGTGTCTTGCACGTAATCTTGGATGACCGAAGGCGGCGATATATCTATCTTGCCCACCGAGCCAACCACTTAAAAACATAAATAATTTTTCTCTGGTGCTACGCATATCTTTAGGATGTAAATCGCGGATAGTTTTGGCTTCCAGGAGTGTATCCATATTGTCGTAAAATGTATTCACCAGTTTCCACAGACCTCCTTCTGAACCTATCCGTTCATAATTGCTTTTTTTAGTTTTGTCCTTTTCTAGTTGAGGTTTTTCATTTTCTAGCGTCACACGCACTCCTCAATAATGTCTACAACCGTCTCAGTATCGACCAGTTCAAATAATTCAATGATATCATCGTTACGCATACGTACGCAGCCCCTTGAACCAGGCACCCCCATGTCAACATCATCCGGGCTACCGTGAATATAAATATAGCGATCATAACTATCTACATTGCCGTCTTTATTTCGGCCGTCTTCACAACCACTCAGCCACAAAATACGCGTCAATATCCAGTCTCTGTCTGGGAACTGTTCTCGTAATTCTGGATGGTATAACTTACCAGTGGGTTCTCTGCCGCCAAATATTGTATTTACTTCGCAACCTGCACCGATTTTTTCACTGATAATGTGTTTCCCCCTTGGGGTACATTCGCTATTCATGATTTCACCTGGACCATTTTTTGCGGTCGATATAATATATTCACTGGTGAGTTCATCACCTTCAAAGAACAAGAGTGTTTGTCTGCTGATATCAATTTCTATGTGTTTTTTATGACTCATACCTATTCTTCTTACGTTTGTTCAGAAGCTTAATGTCGTTTGACCGTGAGCAGGCCATCATAGTTACCATCAGTTGCCAGTGCGTAGCCACTAATGTCTTTCGATGTCACCAGTATATTATCTTCATACCACAGCGGTATATAAGGTAATTGCTCAAGCAGGTAAACTTGTAGGTCTTGATATAGCTTTGCTTGTTCGTTCAGCTCTTGTTTATTTTCTGCCGCCTCTATCATGGCATCTGCTTTGACATCCTTGAAACGGCCTCTATTCGCGCCATTGGGTGGTATTGATGTGCTATGAAACGCATAGCGGAATATATCGGGAATTTTTAATCCCACCCATGACAGGCTATACATCTGAAAACGCCCGGCCTTAATGTCACCGTAAAAAGTCCCCCAATCATAACTACGGACATCAAGATGAACACCTACTTGTTTTAATTGATATTGGATGATAGTTGCCAGGCGGACACGAAAAGGATTATTCGATGTTTTATAGGTAATCTTCAGGGGATTACTTTCATCATATCCTGCGGTCTTGAGTAAACGCTTTGCCTCTTCCGGATCAAACTCAACACCAGAGAGTTCTGCATTACCACTCCAGTGCTCAGGCGGCAAC
>CAZDFI010000108.1:1319-4055 GCA_964504725.1 uncultured Enterobacteriaceae bacterium | reverse complement strand
ATGGCACCAGCTTGTCGTGCTGTGTTGCCCATCACGTGCTCAATGATTTCCTCTCTGTTAATCGCATAGGCTATCGCCCGACGGATCGGCAGTTGACTCGTCACTGGATCTGCCATATTGAAACCCATATAGGTAAATGTATCTCCCCGTGCTTTTTCAATATGCGTTTTATCCTGTTCCTCAAGCCAGCTAATCATTTCTCCAGGTATGTCCCCCTGAAGTATATCTAACTCTCCTCGCAATAATTTTAATATGCGTACAGTCGGGTCTTTAACGGTAATAAATTTTAATAATTGATTATCACTTAAGCGTTTTACAGATAGATCTCCATCAGCTGGCCATGCCTCAAGTGCAACAGGCCCACTACCGACAGGCTGTCGATTAAAAGGATGATCTGAGTCTATTAATGATGCTGGTAATATTCCAATGACTAACCTGCCTGGAAATAGTGGATCTGCATGTTTTAAAATAAAGTCGACGGTATTTTCATCAATCACTTCTATATATTTAATGACCGAAATAGAGCCTCGATGAGGTGATGCATTGCCAACTTCTAAAACATGATCATAAGTTGCCTTCACATCATAGGCGGTCAATCTTTCTCCATGATGAAATTGCCTACCTGAACTGTTTAAGGTAAAACGATAGTGATTAGGTTCAACTATTTCCCAGTCCGCAAGATCGGGAATAAATTGAAAGTTGTCATCGAAATCAACCAGACTACGATAAATTAACCGCGTGATCCGGTAGGAGGCAGCATCTGTTGAAAAACGGGGATCAAGTGTTACCGGAGATGACTCCAGACCAAAACGAATCGCATCATCCCTTTCCTGACTGCAAGCTGAAATGAATGCTAATGAGATAAACAGATAAAGAACAAAATTTCGTCGTTTATCTGACATACGCTTATTCTCTCATACTCATATTTGCTAGCTCATTTTTTCTTTCTGCTGAACACAGCGATAGATTCAACGTGCGTCGTATGAGGAAACATATCCATGATACCTGCTTGTTCCAGTTTAAAGTCTTTATCATTAACCAGAATCCCTGCATCTCTTGCCAGGGTTGCTGGATTACAGGAGACATAGACAATTTTTTCGACCAGCTTGAGGTTCATTTTTTCAATGACTTCCCGAGCTCCGTTGCGCGCCGGGTCTAATAGTAATTTATTAAACTCTCCCTTAAGAAAATCCTCGCTTAACATTTCATCAAACAATTGCTCATTCGCCAAATCAATTGCTCGAAACTCTACATTGCTTATGTTGTTCAGTTCTGCGTTTTGCTTTGCGCGCTCGACCAGGCTATGTTCTCCCTCAATACCCAGAACAATGGCAGCCTTTCGTGCCAATGGCAAAGTGAAATTACCTATTCCACAGAATAGATCAAGCACACGATCTTCACTATTTACTTCCAGTAACTCCAATGCACGTGGCACCATAGCACGATTGATTTCAATATTGACTTGTGTGAAATCTATAGGCAGAAAATTCATTGTTAGATCAAATTCTGGTAATTCATACGATAATTGCCTCGGTGTTGACCCTTCCAGCGGCACGACTGAATCCAGACCGCCTGACTGCAGGTAGATATCCACTTGATGATGCTCAGCGAATGAAGTGAGTTTTTCCTTATCTTCATCAGTGAAGTCAGCAAGGTGTCTAAAGATCAATGCTGTTACTTCATCACCCACAGCAACTTCAATTTGTGGAATTTGTTTAATTAGAGATAATTCTGTAATTAAACACTGTAACGGTTCAATTAACGATGCCACTGAGGGATGCAAAACTTCACAACTATTCATGTCAGCGATAAAGGGACTGTATTTCTCTCGAAACCCAACCAGCACTCTCTCTTTTTTCTCTACATATTTAACACCAAGCCGTGCCTTGCGACGATACCCCCATTGTGGCCCGGTTAATGGTGGTATGACAGACTTCGGCTTTACCTTGCCGATATGTGTTAATTGTTCCATCAATACAGATTGTTTATGTTCAATTTGAAAATCGTGCTGCATATGTTGCAAGCTACAACCACCACATAAGCCAAAGAACTCACATTTCGCATCTACACGCTCGGCTGCCGGGTTGGTGATTTCAAGTGCATGCGCTTCATCATATTTTGGACGCTGCTTTTTATACTGAAACAGCGCATCTTCACCTGGAAGTGCCCCATTAACGAATACTGTCTTACCTTCAACATGCGCGATCCCCCGGCCTTCATGTGAGAGAGATTCTATCTTTGCAGAAACAGGTTCTTGCGGAAGTTTTTTACGTCGTCTTGCCATAATAAATAATAATTATAATGTAGTTTTACAGGGTGTTTACTGCGAATTTTTTGAATACTGAAACGAATATAGTTATTCGATGTGTTTTACTTATTTCCAGGCACTTAAAAACTCAAGTAAGTGAGGCTCGCCTTCTTCCTGCAACATGTCTCTAACACGTTCGCATTCTGCGTCATAAGCGGTCGTTGATTTCTGCCCACGCATCATTTCATAACGCAGGTAAACCAGATAGGTATTTAATACATCGGTTTCGCAATAATTACGTATCCCCTCGATGTTGCCTTCAAGGTAATTATCCCAGACCTTGCTGCCGTCCATCCCCATCTTGCCTGGAAAACCCAGCATGGTCGCGATTTCTGTCAGGGGTGCATTCGCACGAGGGTTGTATCCCGCGATGACATCCATCAAGTCGGTATGCCTGTCGTGAAAGCGGCTGATGTAATTATTCCATT
>CAZDFI010000108.1:0-1309 GCA_964504725.1 uncultured Enterobacteriaceae bacterium | reverse complement strand
GAAACTTTGATCATCACCGCCGGTTTCCCAATAGCGTGAAGCATTAATCCCATGTAACAGTGTTCGATAATGTAAGACTGGTAAATCAAAGCCACTGCCGTTCCAGGAAACCAGTCTGGGCGTGTAACGATCAATCCCATCAAAAAAACGTTGGATAACATCTGCTTCAGATGAATCAACATCACCCAAAGACCAGACGCTTAATTTATCGGAGGTCCTGAGAACGACTGAGATGGCAACGATTTTTTGCAGATGATGGCGAAGAAAATCACTACCGCCCGTTTGTTGCCTGCGTTGAGCAAACATGGATTCGGCAACTTCTGCATCGGTCAGGCCTTCCATGTCAGAGAACTTTCTTGCGGAATCAGTATCCGGAACAGTTTCAATATCAAAAACGAGCAGGTTCACTTTATTGTTCTATTGTCTACACTCATGATTTAAAAACATTGGTGGAAATATAACGATCACCTCGATCGCATATAACGGTAACAATCAAGGCATTTTCAAGCTCCGCTGAAAGCTTTAATGCTGCAGCAATTGCTCCGCCCGAGGATACGCCTGCAAAAATACCTTCTTCCCGACCCAAAGCAATGGTTGTCTCTTCTGCTTCGTTCTGATCGATATCAATGATTCTATCAACTCTTGTTTCGTCATAAATCCTGGGTAGATATTCCTTGGGCCAACGTCGAATGCCTGGAATACGAGCGCCGTCAGCTGGTTGCACGCCCACTATCCGGATTGCAGGATCCTGCTCTTTGAGATATCGGGAAGTTCCCATAATTGTTCCCGTGGTACCCATCGAACTGACAAAATGTGTAATCCTGCCATGCGTATCACGCCAAATTTCAGGACCTGTTCCTTCATAATGAGACAAAGGGTTATCCTGATTTGAAAATTGGTCGAGAACAATCCCTTTTTTGTCTGCCTCCATTTCACGTGAAAGATCTATCGCGGCTTCCATACTGCCTTCCTCAGGCGTCAAAATAATCTCCGCGCCAAACGCCTTCATCACAGCACGTCTTTCTTCACTCATATGCTCGGGCATAATCAGAATCATCTTGTAGCCTTTAATCGCAGCCGCCATAGCCAGGGCGATGCCAGTATTACCACTGGTCGCTTCTATCAGGGTATCACCGGGCTTGATATCTCCCCGTTCCTCCGCATGTTTAATCATACTTAACGCGGGCCTGTCTTTAACTGAACCTGCAGGGTTATTTCCTTCCAGCTTGGCCATAATGATATTACTGGTGTCCCCTGGAAGACGTTGAAGTCTGACCAGTGGTGTATTTCCCACGTACGCTTCAATGGT
>CAZDFI010000107.1:369-7798 GCA_964504725.1 uncultured Enterobacteriaceae bacterium | reverse complement strand
GTAAGGCTTCTTTCAGATGTTTCAAGGTACTAAACATGATTTCCGGATCGCCTCCGGTAAGATCACAACGTCCGCACCCAAAAACGAACATAGTGTCACCCGTAATGAGTTGATCATCGACAAGATAACAAACCGAACCTGGTGTATGGCCTGGTGTGTGTAACATCTCAATTTCTGTTTCACCCAACTGAATCGTGTCTCCACCATGATGTAAAGATGGTTTCCCCAGTTTAGCTCCCCAGAATTCTGCTTCTGTATTTAGTAAATGCAATTCAGCATCATATTTATCAAGCACATTATCCACACCGTTAATATGATCATGATGACTGTGAGTTAACAAGATGTCTGTAATAGTCACACCGTGCTTTTCAGCAAGTTCCAACATTCTTGGAACATCCCATGCTGGATCAACAATCGCGGCACGTTTAGATGACGTGTCTTCGATGAGATAAATAAAATTATTCATCGGCCCCAGTTCAAGCGAATGAATTTTAAATTTTGATTGTGTGTTCAAAACAAAGAATTAACTATTTTATATCAAGTTTTCGTATTAATGGTCCGATAGTTGTTGCCTGTACAAACAGTGTAAACATCACCACACCATAGGCGATCGACTGTATTGTATACCAATAATCCAGCGTCAGTGGCAATGATAACGCCAGTGCCAATGTCACCGTGCCTCTGACACCTCCCCAGGCCAACACCACTTGCTGCTTCAATGGCACAGCCTCAACACCTGGCAATATTCTCAAAATTGGAAATGTACCAAATACCATGACAACCCTTGCGATGACGACGGCAATAATACCTATCATTATGGCTAGCCATTGATCAGTAAACATAGTCAAGGTGATGGTAATACCGGCCAATAGAAAAATTATTGATTCAGCAATATGTCCCAACAAACCCCAAAATTTATTGGCAAAGTCATCATCTATTTGTGACATAGATTGTCTATGACATCTTCCGATCATCAGACCTGCTGCAAGAACAGCCATTACTCCTGACAAATGGAGCAAATCTTCCGCAATCAAAAAAGACGCATAAGCGCATATGATGCTTAGCAATGGAAATGAATAGGGTCCACTTAGCATTTTCATTATCAAACATGTTACCGACCCGACAATAACACCGACGGCCAGACCACCAAAGAATACCGTTGCGAAACGTAGTAAAACTTCATCCACAGATCCTGCCGACTGTATCCCAGTTGCGATTGCGATCAGCAGACTAAACATCACTATTGCGGTTGCATCATTAAACAGGCTTTCTCCTTCCAGTAACATGCTTAATCTTTCAGGTGCATTGGCATTCCTTAATAAAGCCAGCACGGCAGCCGGATCGGTCGCTGATAATAAGGCACCGGTAATGAAGGCGGCTATCCATGGAAAACCAACAGGATGATCAATTCCATAAAAGACACATGCCGCGATTACAGCAGCTGAAACCAGCATTAATGGCAATGCTAAAAGTCCTATAGGAACAATATTTTTCCACAGAAGTTTGATATCAATTTCGAGGGCAGCCTGAAAGATGAGAATGGGCAAAATAAAATAAAAGATAATCGTGCCAAAATTATCCCATCGTATACCGGTATCTATATTCAGAGTTTTAACAGCGACCTCTGAACCAATGAAGCCAATGATGACCAATATAATGCTGAAGGGCAGGTGAATTTTCTTTGCTAAGGGCTCAACAAGCGCCGCCACAAGTAATAACGCCATTAAAAATAGTGCGGTATGAGACGTTAGCATTTAAGTATATCCCAAATAAAAAATGACCGACTCGATTCCAAAAAATGATTGAAAGTCAGATCGGTCATTTTGTAATTTACTACAGGCTGCTAAATATTTTTCGCTTCTATATCAAGCCCTGAATTTCTTTGCCAGCCAATAATCAACACTGACAAATTTACCACCACCGGTAACGAACAGTGCCAGTAAAATAATAAAATAAGTCGCTGCCCATTCTATACCGTTATTAGAAACAATAAAATTACCATGTTCTGTTAGCCAGTCGTAATTCCCATGTTCTCGAAGAATATCCTTTGCGCGACTGAGTCTTTCAATGGCCTCACCTGCATTGTCAGAGGCATGCGGACTTGATAGATCATGTACGGCCTGCCAACCATTCTGCCAGTGTACAGTCACAGCTGCGACAATCATTGTGGCCATCAAAGGAATAGAAATCCAGCGTGTTGCCAGGCCCAGAGCCAACAGAATGGCGCCAAAATATTCAGTGCCCCATGCAAGGAATGCCATCAAATCCGGTACTGGCATCCCCAGTGAATCACCAAACCATTGTGATGTATATTTCAATCCCTCTATAGGATTGAATGTGCCATTCTCAGCAAATGGATTCCATTTGTTATTACTTGCAACCCAGAATACAGGAACAATATAAATTCTCAGCAACAATGGCCCGATAAAATCAATGGAGGTACGCACCTTGTCAAAGAGTTCCTGCACCTTGTTAACAATACATATGACTGTAGACATACTGCTTCTCTCCTTCTTTATCTAATTCTAAATAATGTGTGACTGTTCGAAACTTACTCGTGTCAGAGGTTCATAATAATTTTATGTATAAAGAAATAAAATCAAGATACGGATAGTGGTTCAACATCTGGATGCAATTCATTGAGTGGGGTTGAAAGACCATTTTCAGTGACAATTCTTGCGTGGAAACGACGCAATTTCCGAGGTGCAGTCACTCCACAGGAGTGAGCGATAGTACCGACTTCGCTAGTCATATTCTGTGCGTAATGCATAATACGAATCGTTTTGTCATGATAATTTAGTCCACGTTGTAATTTTTTGTCATGTGTTGTGATACCAGTTGGACAGGTGTTTTTATTACATTGCAAGGCCTGTATACACCCAAGTGCAAACATAAATCCTCTTGCTGATGTCACAAAATCTGTTCCTACACACAGTGCCCAGGCAACATCAGCGGGTGTAATTAATTTCCCCGAAGAGATTACTTTGATTCTGTCTCTTAAGCCATGTTCATTCAGCTTATCGATCACCAGGGGTAAACTTTCACGCAATGGCAAACCCATATCATCGATCAGGGGCATGGGTGCCGCGCCTGTACCACCTTCTGCACCATCAACGGTGATGAAATCCGGTGCACTTTCCACACCACGCATTTTTATTTCATTAAACAAATTATCAAGCCAGCCGTATGCACCAATGACAGCCTTAAATCCCACGGGTTTACCTGTGACCTTCCTGATGCGATCAATCATATCCAGCAATTCAGAATTACTGTTTATGTGCGCATGTCGATTGGGACTAATGGATGAAGCACCTTCATCAATCCCCCTAATCCTTGCTATTTCTTTAGTCACCTTACCACCTGGCAATATCCCACCCTTGCCAGGTTTGGCTCCCTGGCTCAACTTGATTTCAAACATTTTTACCTGATCATGACTTGCCACTTCGCGTAATTTATCATTTGACAGATCGCCTGATTTATCTCTGACACCATAGTTTGCAGTACTGATCTGAAAAACGATATCCGCGCCACCCTCCAGATGGTAAGGAGATAACCCGCCCTCACCCGTATTCATCCAGCAACCCGCTTTTCGTGCACCATTTGATAAGGCCAGGACTGCTGGTTTCGATATCGCACCATAACTCATGCCTGAAATATTGAATATTGATGCCGTCGTATAGGGTTTATCCGTATAAGCTCCAATCGTGACCTTATCAGGAACGACGGTATCCTCTCCCAAAGTTGGAAATGGGCAATTGACAAACAACACCGTCCCTGAGGGTCTCAGATCTCGTGTCGATCCAAAGGCAACTGTATTATCAATATTCTTAGCTGCCCGATAGGCCCAGGAACGTTGTGCTCTATTGAATGGCATTTCTTCACGATCCATTGCAAAAAAATACTGACGGAAAAATTCGCCGAGATGTTCAAAGTAGTATCTAAAGTGACCAACGACAGGGTAATTTCGTTTAATTGCAGATTTTGTCTGCGTGACGTCAAAGATATATATGATGACAACTGCAATAACAATAAGACCAACAAATATGATGAACAATGCCGCCATAAATTCCATTGCGACAAACAGAAAACTCTGCGTTTGCTCTGACATTATCCGTCCTCCCCCTTCTTTCGAAATTATCTGACGTCTGAGACCAGTGCTTATGTCTTTAGGTTCAAAAATTATTAAAGTTCTTTTGAACGCAATACGGTCATCTTTTCAATCTGCATATCTTCCATGGTGTAGGGAATACCACCCACCCCAAGTCCCGATTGCTTCAAACCTGCAAAAGGCATCCAGTCCACTCTGAACGCTGTATGATCATTGACCATGACAGCAGATGCATTAATTCTCTTTGATACTCGCATCGCCTTATCAATATCACACGTAAACACAGAGGCCTGAAATGAAAACGGCAGTGCATTGGCCTGTTCAATTGCAATATCGATATCTTCATAGGGATAAATACAAATAACAGGGCCAAATATTTCCATCTGGCTCACCTTTGATTCATTCGAGGGATCATATAAAACCGTACAGCTATAACAGGAATCTGATAGTCTCTTACCGCCGCTGATTAACTCTGCACCTTCTTCAATGGCTTCATTGACCCATTCTTCTACACGAGCTGTTTCTGCATGTCTGATTAAAGGGCCAATATCTGTTTCTGCCAATGTAGGATCACCAATCGTATATTGTTCACCTATTTTCGCGATTGCATGTGCAAGATCTTTTGCAAGTGAGTGATGCGCGAAGATACGTTGTACAGACACGCACACCTGACCTGCGTGATAGAACCCGCCTTTGGCCAATAAGGGGAGCGCATCTTCAATATCAGCGTCTTCCGCAACAATGACTGGTGCCGCACCACCATGTTCTAATGCACAACGCGTCCCTGGTGAAAGTTTTGAGCGTAACATCCAGCCAACTTTGCCACTTCCGATAAAGCTGAAAAAATCGACACGTTCATCAGTAACTAATTGAGACGCGACAACCAGATCAGAAACAGTGAGTGCTTGACACCATTCATCTGGCAAACCTGCTTCTCGTAAAATTTCAACAAAGCGGAAGCAGGACAAGGGGGTATCTTCTGCGGGTTTTACAATAACAGGACACCCGGTTGCGATCGCAGGTGTCACCTGATGCACAATTAAATTAAGAGGATGGTTAAACGCGCTGACAGCAACGACAACGCCAATGGGTTCCTTGCGAGTAAAAGCCAGATGTCCACTGGAAGCTGCATTCAAGCTCATTGGAATTTCGCGTCCTGAATCGCTACGCAGGGTTTCTACACAAAGTTTTACACCATCAATAGCGCGCGCCACTTCAACTCTGGAATCAATCAGGGGTTTGCCGCCTTCGCGCGCAGCTTCGATAGCTAATACCTCTTGCCGTTCCTGCATGAGGGAAATGGTTTTTTCCAGTATGTGAATTCTTTGTTCGGCAGGTAACCAACAGTCACGATTCTTATAAAGTGATGTTGCTGTTGTTAATGCCTGCTCAACAATGCTTGAATCAGCAGTGTCGACTGTTGCAATTAAAGCGTCGTCATAGGGAGCATGAACTTCCAGCAAACTATCCTTTGAGCTTGCTCCGGGCACCATGATCGAAAAATGTTCAGCCATATCAATCTTGTCATTTCATAGCAGCTAAATCGGACACACTAGCTCGCCAAGTTTTTCTGTGAGCTTCATGTTTTCACTGTAATCAACCGGGCAATCAATAATCACAACTGTATCATCGGCAATTGCTTGCCTAAGCGTTGGCAATAAATCTCCTGCGCTTTCAATTCGATAACCTTTTGCACCAAAACTTTCGGCGTACTTCACAAAATCAGGATTATTAAAAGAAATATTGGAGGGTCTGCCAAAATTCCTGAGCTGATGCCACTTAATCAAACCGTATTCTGAATCCGTCCAGATTAAAATAACAAAGGCCAGACCATGTCGTAGTGCTGTTTCAATTTCCTGTGAGTTCATCATAAACCCGGCATCACCTGTCACAGCGACAATATTCCGTTCAGGGAAAACAAACTTGGCGGCCAATGCTCCGGGAACTGCAATACCCATGGAGGCAAAGCCATTTGAAATAATACAGGTATTGGAAACTTCTTCCTGATACATTCTGGCCATCCACATCTTATGAGCACCGACATCACTGATCACAACATCTTCAGGATTTAACGCTTGCCGCAAATCCCATAATATTTTTTGCGGCTTAATGGGAAAACCAGTGTCATCTGCATGGGCAGCCATCTCATCAACGATGGTTTGTCTAAGATTCGCTGCCAGATATTCCTCTTTCGCATTGGCCCTTTCGGCGATGCCATCCAGTGCCTGAGCAATATCTCCAATGACACCGACCTCAACGATATAGTACTCATCAACTTCAGCGGGTGATGCATTAATATGGATGATTTTGATATCTTTATCTTTATGCCAAAGATGCGGGTGATATTCGACGATGTCATAACCGACACAAATCACCACATCAGCACGACTAAAACCACATGAAATATAATCACTGGCCTGAAGACCTACTGCGCCCAATGACAAGTCATGTGAAAACGGGATCGCTCCCTTTGCCATAAACGTCGTGGCGACAGGGATATTCAGTTTTTCTGCAAAATTAACAAGTTGTTGCTCTGCATCGGCACGAATCACGCCATTACCTGCCATAACCATCGGGAAACGAGCATTCGAGATGACCTTTGCTGCTTCATCCATCATAGATTCCGGTGGTGTCGGTGTGACCGGACTCTGAACCATTAAGGGTTCTTTATCTTCAACTTCGGCAGCGGCAATATTCTCAGGAAAATCAATAAAGCTACAACCCGGCTTTTCTGTCTGTGCAACCTTAAAGGCCTTACGGACAATTTCAGGAATTATCTCACCTGCCCGAATTTGTGTGCTGTATTTGGAAATCGGTTCAAAGAGATTGACCAGATCCAGGATTTGATGACTTTCCTTGTGTAATCTTGTTGTTGAACCCTGACCAGCAATAGCAACGATAGGTGCCAAATCCATGTTTGCATCAGCAACACCTGTAATAAGGTTAGTCGCACCTGGACCCAGGGTTGCCAAACAGACACCCGCACGTCCCGTAAGTCGTCCATAAACGTCCGCCATAAAAGCGGCACCTTGTTCATGACGTGTGGTAACAAACTGAATATTGCTATCCAGCAAGGCATCCATTACATCGATATTTTCTTCACCAGGAATGCCGTAGATGCGTTCTACTTTTTCATTCTCCAGGCACTTTACGAATAGTTCTGCTGCTTTCATGAATGACTCCCTCAAAAATTTATACTAACTCCAGACAAAACCTCACAATATCAATTATTAGTTGCTATTCCCGATTGTTAATGGCGCCTAAGATTAAATTAATGACTTTTCTTTTTTACTTCTGCAGAACAGACTTATGAACGCACAC
>CAZDFI010000107.1:0-359 GCA_964504725.1 uncultured Enterobacteriaceae bacterium | reverse complement strand
GTGCATGTCGTGCATAATTTCGTAGCCGCCATTGATGACTACTTGTGGATCAGAATGCTTCAGTTCCCCGGCAATGCCTTCCAATAACTGCAAACCAGTTTTGTCATTATTGGCCTGCATACATTCAACTAGGCGTGCAGAAACCGTGTTTAACTCCAGAAATCCGACTTCATCATCCTTACGCCGGTAAACCAGTAAATAAGTAGGATCTTCAGGGGGGGAGTCCGGCAAATAATCAGGACTGATTTGATGCACCGGGTACTGATAGGTTTGTGGCATAATGAGGGGATTCAATGCCGGAACACCCGTTAACAAATCACCCTCAACATCGATGCCGTCCATCTCTATTTCCCTTGTAT
>CAZDFI010000106.1:5864-7827 GCA_964504725.1 uncultured Enterobacteriaceae bacterium | reverse complement strand
GAGGATAGCTTCCTCAACAAGAAGCCGTATATACGGACGCAGTTTACATTTTTATACAAAATTAACGTTGTAAAATAGGTGGAGTCCATATACAGACGTTCAGGTGAAAACGATGGTAGTAGTTACTGCTGATGTTCATCCACCCACTCCCTTGCTAATTTGCGTGCTGAATCAATCTGTGATGGTGTCATTAACACTACAATCGAATCCCTAATATCCTTTGGTAACTTCTCCCCACTTGCGTATGCAATGCTGTGCCACTTGTATGCTTCAATATAATCTTGCGTAACACCTCGCCCATTGCCATACATCATCCCAAGATTGTATTGTGCCTGTGTAATTCCCTGCTCTGCTGCCTTCAGAAACCAGGACACTGCCTGCTTAGAGTCCTGAGTGACACCTAGTCCCTGGTCATACATCATCCCAAGATTAATCTGTGCATATGCATTCCCTTGTGCTGCTGCCTTCTGATACCAGGACACTGCCTGCTTATAGTCCTGGGTGGCACCTCGTCCTTGGCGATACATTTGACCAAGACTGTATTGTGCATATGCATTCCCTTGTTCTGCTGCCTCCTTAAAAAAGGATATTGCAGCTATATAATCTTCACGTTCATATGCTTCTTTACCATCTTCATAATCATCTGCTATAACACTAATACTGAGTAATAATAGTGTGAAAAGTGTGGGTAGATTTTTATTCATCCCCATTGTTTTTCCTTATGAAAATATCATTGTTCTTTAATATAACATAACAAGTTACTAACGTAGCCAAATGATGGACTACATTATAGTTTAGATAATTATGTCTATGAATGGCTAATATCTACCACGACAGGCAGTAACAACCTGTCCTATTCTTGATCTTTCTCTAAAGAAGTCTATATTCATGAATTTGCCAACAAACAAGGACACATACTAAGAATCAATTGACGGTGCTAACTATCTCTATACCTGTGCTCAAGTATCTATTGCTATCGTAGGCTTCTCAGCGATAGCTGTAGCATTACGCCAAAAATCGGGAACGAGTTTTAACGAACAGGATGGATACCGAATCCGCATGATTATCGAACGAGGCTTAATTGCCGCGCTTTTGGCAATGTTCCCGGTATTGCTCAATCATTTTGATATATCGGGCACCTTACTTTGGCGGATAAGTAGTGGCGTGTTTGCGGTGTATGCTATTTCCCTGTTAGTACGCAGATATAAGGCACGCAATAAAGGATTAAGAATCTTATTACATTCAATACCATTTTGGGCACTGTTTATAACGGGCGTTGCAATCGTTATTATACAACTGCTTAATGCTGCAGGTGCTTTCACGGCACATCATCTTGGCTGGTACTTGCTAGGGCTTACATGGCTCATCGTTACAGCTGGCTATGTGTTTGGATTTTCCATACACGCATGGACTCGTAACACCTGATAAATAACGCCACGAAGTGGTTTTACAAAGCAGCGGCTAAATTTTCCAAAGCTTAACAATTATCCCCATAATCGACTTGTCGCAATCTCCGCTCCCTGGGCCAGGGCAGCCAGCTTTGCCCAGGCTACATCAGGATCGATTCCCTGCATACCAACATGAATACTGAAGCCGCAGTCGACACCTGCCATCACTCGTTCCCTGCCTACAAGATTGGCATACCGCTCGATGCGCTGGGCCACCAGCTCTGGATGTTCAATATAGTTTGACTGGCATTCTATGACGCCCGGACAAAGGATTTTATCATCTGGCACTTTGATATTTTCAAACAGCGTCCACTCATGAGCGTGACGTGGGTTTGCTGCCTCAAAAAGGACTGTACGTGGTTTGGCCGACCACACAAGATCAATAATATCAGCCATTGCAACATCTTTATGATGTGGTCCGGGATAATTTCCCCAGCACAAGTGCATACGTAACTGCTCGGCCGGGATATTGCGGACCCCGTGATTCAGCGCTTCGATATTCATCTCTAACCGTT
>CAZDFI010000106.1:0-5854 GCA_964504725.1 uncultured Enterobacteriaceae bacterium | reverse complement strand
CCGGACAATCCAGTTGTAATGTCATCCCGGCTGCCGCAATTGCTTCGTATTCGTGACGCATTACCTCGGCAATCGCAAACACGTATTCCTCGTCCGTCGCGTAATACTCATTACCAAAAAAAAGTGAAACTACTCCAGGTGACGCAGCACTTGAAAACGTACCAGTAACATCAGTGTTGGCCACGGCATTCTTCAGATTCACAATATCCAGCTCTGCGGCATCTTCATCTTTTACTGAAATCGGTGCATTGCACGCTGGCGCAGTGCGTTTTCTTCGCCCCGGATTGGCCGCGACCAGGTCGGTACTTTTGGGGTAATCAACAAGATCTTCGAAATGATAGTTCTGGATAGACTCACCACCAAATCCGTTTAAACGGTCTTTAACGTAGATAGCATAACTGGATTTCGACATCTCTCCGTCATTAATGATGCTGACACCAGCGTCGATTTGTTTGTCGACGATTTCCTTCACCGCAGTCGCCACTCGCTCGGCCAGTGCCTGTTCATCGACAGGAATTCCGTCGCCTTTTGCCCACATCGTCTGAATCAGATCGTCAGGCCTCGGCAGGCTGCCAGTATGTGTTGTGAGAATGCGATCTGTACTACTGCTCATAACTCCCCCTCATCGTTCTCAAAAGATTATTCCAGATAGATATTGTTGTTTAGTTCATAATAAATGATATTAAAAGAAGTTGTTACCAATCACGAAAACAATTTTCTGAATAGCTAGAATCAACCACGACAAGCAGAATACCTGATGTGCATGGAGGCACTAATGTCGCGGTGATATGGATATCATAGAGCGACCTATTCTTGATCGACTTTGTTTCCTGAGTCGTTCTCGGCTCTAGCATCCTGCTTCGCTCTACCGATTACTTCCATGTAATCGTACCTCCTGCGTCCTTGCAGTCATCTTTCCCCATTGATGTCTATATTCAACAAACGATCTGAATATAGGAACTGTGGTAATTAAGGAAGGAATTAAATTGAACAAACTATTCTTAATAAATAAATGACGTGCATGGATGCACTAATGTCGCAAGCGCATGGAGCGCAAGAGCGACCTGTCACCTTTTATAGTAGTCACCTTTTATAGTAAAATGACTAAGGGAGTATGCCCCCCCATTACGCTAGTTAGATTTTCTTTTAAATAGCAACACAACGCTCGCCAGAAAAATCGCAAGACTAAGCAGTAGAAGAGGAAGTATCAACAGCATATCAATTCGGATAGCTGCATAAGGTGAGACACCATATTCGTAATATCCGTAAGAAATAAATGCTAACCCAGAGAGAATGAGACTGACGTGAAGTCGCCTTAAAAATAAAAATACAGTGGCAATTAGCGGCAAAAGAAGTGTTATCACAAGAACAGGTATTTGTATAATGTTATCCCGAGGTTGTCTGGGTGGTCTGGGGTTTTGAGCTTCCCATGCCCGTTTCATATCCTCGTATTCAGTACACCCACTGCTGTGAACATTCTTATCAACGATATATTTTCTATCACATAATGGCTTCATCATTTCCATAGCGAGCTGTAAGTTACCCCTGTCATTCTCCAGCAGCGCCAGGTGAAAACACCCCGCATCCTTACCATCATTACACGCCTTATTAAAAAATGTGTACGCAGAAGCATAACTATCGAGTTCACCACTTATCGTGGTTACGGCTTAACATGAATTATTCCGAAGGTTTACAAGCGATCTTCTCACCTCCATAAAGCAAGCCTTTTGGTAATAGGATTGGGCTTTTGAAAGATCCCCCGCATCTCTGCTCGCCCGTCCATAATTATCACACTCTCTGAACGTATTGCAGGACTGAGCAAAAGAATATCCCCATATGAGTGAGAATAAACAGAGAATCAGTAAGGAATAAATGTGCTTTGTCACACAATCATCTTAAATTTAATAATCAAATTATCAACCCCCGAATCTTGATCTTTCCCTAAAGAAGTCTATATTCAACAGACGGTAACAAACAAGGACGACTACATGAACGTAGAAGGTACGACTAGTATGGATATAGGAGGTACGATTACATGGAAGTAATCGGTAGAGCGAAGCAGGATGCCAGAGCCGAGAGTCGCGTCAGGAACAGCGACCGAGAAAATGTAGGGAACATATTTTCGACACATGGATGATGGAAAAAGGAACCACCTTTCATTTCAAGTACTCTGACCCCTTGATTTGCTGACCCCTTGATTTATTATTCACACCGCCTCTTTTTAATCTAAACTTAATTGTGTGGAAAAAATTGCAAGTACAACAAAGATAAAAGGTCGTTTCAGACCATTCGATACTACTGAAGGTCGTATTCTTATCTTCGGTCTAATACTGTTGTTGCTCTATGCTATTTACCTGGTAGCCAGCTATTTCATATCACCGAATACATTTCAAGTCTATGTTGGCATGACGGCGACCCATATCCTGTTCGGGCGAGCCGCCGGGATGTCGTTTGGTTATTCACTAGACTTTGGTCATCTGATCGTTATTCCGATCAACCTCGCAATAGAGATAATCATGGTAATGCTCATATATCCCCTGTTTGTCTTAGCTTGGCGAAATCTTTTGGTTTTCAAGGTACTGAATAAGTTCATGCGTAAAATTGAAGAAGCAGCGGAGGCAAATGAGGCAAAGATCCAACGCTATGGTATCCCGGGCCTATTACTGTTCGTATGCATTCCTTTCTGGATGACAGGCCCCGTGATTGGCTCTGTGATCGGCTTTTTCCTGGGATTAAGACCGTGGGTAAATATGTTCGTGGTGCTGTTTGGAACTACGATTGCGTCGCTGGGCTGGGCAGTTTTCCTCAAGGAATTACACGAACGGGTAGCGGATTTCAGTCCTTTTGCGCCGATGATTCTTGTCTTAATCATCATCACTATCGTTGTTGCTGGCTATCTGCTGGAAATGCATAAGCTGCGCAAAAACAACCATAAACATGGAAATACTAATACGGAACAGGAAAAATGAAGAACAGATAAAAGAAATATTTGAGAAATGGATATCACAATTACGAGAAGAGTAATTAACTAATGTATAAAACCGATTAAAACCCTTACAATTTTCTTTTCCTGTAATGAGGTCTATATTTAACGGATCACTTCTCTAAAATGGAAACATGGATGATGGAAGACGGATTTAAACCAAAACTCAACCCTTTCGCTCACGGTGCTAAAACCGTAGTTTTGTATACGGATATACTTATGTCGAGAGACGACTACATGGATGCAGGACGACTCCACGGATGGAGGAGGTAGAGTCGTGTCTGGAACAACGGCCGAGGTAGAACGACTCAGGACGAATATAGGACATATTCGGGTGGAAATGTCAGGAAGCGCGAAGCCTACCCGGAGGGGTACTAATTTTCAAGACAAAGTCGAGGCACGATGCCGGTAACGGCCGTTCTTGCGCTCCATGCGCACACGGCATTAGTGCATCCTTGCACGTCACCTGTCTCCAATTATTTCGTGGAGTCTGACCCTATGATTGGTTTTTAGAGTAACGCCGGGATGCCTACATGGAAGTAGGTTAGTAGAGTAATGCAGGAGCAATTACCGAGCAGTTACCGAGGAATTAAATCACTCCGACCCCTTAATTTCTTTGATTGTGAATTTACGGGGCCTGATGGTAATGTTGATGCTCTTCAGACCAAACTTGTTTTGATCCACTACTCGGTTCAAAGTTACGTATGGATTGAACCACTAGCACAAAACTTACAAGCAGGATCACTCCACCAAAAATCAGTAAAAGCGTATAATACACAGGTCTTTTACCCTGCTTGTTAATGCAACATTTTTTATACTTTAATCCACTTCCACACGGACAGGGTTCATTTCGACCAGTAGACATTGTTCAGTTCCAGATTTATCAACCAGTTTATAGTTTGACATGATTTGATGTTCTTTTCACAGAACACCATATACTCATTATAACTTAAGGAGTCTAGCTCCTTTTATTTCTTAACTCACAAAATATGTAGATACTTATCCGTTGGCCTGGAGTACAGTGGCGAATCGGTATGAAATAGACATATCACTCATCCCTATCCGGAGAATCACCATGTCAAAAGAACGGAATAGCAGACGAGAAGCAATGAAGAAACCTGCCATGACTTTGAAAGAGAAACGCGCAGCAAAAAAAGCCAAAAAAGGTGGCGCTACTACTCCATTAATCCCCTCAGATAAGAAGTAGTTATTTTAACCGGCAACCGTAATAGCAGGCGTTCAACTTCAGAGACTGCCCAAGCAGTTTGATAATAGTGAGCAACACGTATTAAGTATCGTGAATTGAAAGAGGTCAATATTAATATTCCCCATAAATTCGGTATCTCACATAATGCAGAGATTAAATAAACATAGAAACTATAGTCCATAAGCAGAAACAAACAGGTGATGGCAGTATTTCTTTCCCGGGATTACATTGCTGGAACCCGGTAACGGAAGTAATTACCATTGCGGCCCAAGTCAGTGGAAACCGAGTATCCTGTAGAATTGACTTTGCTGATATTGAATCAAAATTCAAAGAAGTTTCTGAAGAACCACTAATAATAGTCAAAAAATACAGAAAGGAGATTGAATCTGCGGCTAGAAAATTAATCGAGAATAAAAATTATGAAAAAGATGGATCTATCCTAATTAGTTTCAATGATCTTTCAGATTAATACACTTTAATTTCGAACTTTAAAAAGGAGGGAAGAATCCTAAAATAGTCCCCCACCCCATATTTCGATAGATAATTAGTAAAAATAATTATGAATAAGATTGCAATTTTTGTTGATGTGCAAAATATTTATTACACCACACGTGATACTTTTTCTCGTCAGTTTAATTATCAAAAACTGTGGCACCGTATCAGCGAGCAAGGTGAGATAGTTTGTGCAAATGCCTATGCAACGCATCGTGGCGATGAAAAACAACTGAAATTTCAAAATGCGCTTAAACATATTGGCTTTACAGTAAAACTAAAACCCTTTATTCAACGTAGTGATGGATCGGCCAAAGGTGATTGGGACGTTGGTATTACCATTGATGTTATGGAAGCAGCAAAGGATCTCGATACTGTCATCTTACTTTCAGGCGACGGCGACTTCGGCTTACTACTGGAAAAAATAAAACAAAATTATAATGTAAATACTGAGGTATATGGCGTGCCTGCACTCACGGCTAACAACCTTATCGAGACTGCAAATGTCTTCCATCCTATTGAAGAAGACTTATTACTCTAAACAAACAGAGATTAAATAGACGTGACAACAACAGATTTCACATCACTGCCCTTATCGCCTGAACAATTAACTGGTCAATATAAGGGGTGAGAGCCCTTTTCTGTTCTTTTCTGCCTTTTTACTAATACACACCCAGCATCTCTAACTGCTCCATCAAAATGTGATAGATATCTCTGGTGAGAAAATAAGTCCATACAGTTAAGCCAATAACAACAGCTGTCACAATGATTTTAGTGACCATTTTATAGAGAGGATGTAACCACACCAAAGGTAAAGCAAATGGACCAACACAAAGAAGCCCGATAACAACCATAGTATTTGAAAAATACCACTTTATATCTGGCTGCTGAGGTCTATCAAGAAACTCATTACAAAAACGACACTTGATAGCAATATCTTGAATCTCTTCACCGCAGAAAGGACATATTTTCATAATCCTTAACATAACATCTATTTTGTACACTGCGAATTGATATAAACCACCCTGTTCTTGATCTTTCCCCACAGAGGTTTATATCCAACAGACGGTAAACAAACAAGGACGCACGAATGACAGAGAGAATTACAATAAATAAATGACGTGCTGCGACCTACAGGGATGTAGGAAGGTAGAGCAACGCAGGAGCAGTTG
>CAZDFI010000105.1:0-8569 GCA_964504725.1 uncultured Enterobacteriaceae bacterium | reverse complement strand
CTCAGCCCGGTTATTGGCATATCGGGTAGTATCGTGAGTTGTGTCAGGGATAAGTGTTCGGTGTGCAACGCCATAACTCCTCAACTTATCGGTCACGATTTTCCTGGGTTCGTCAGTGTGGTTCTTTAACAGGCGTTTGAAAAAACGCTTGGCCGTTTGGCCATCACGTCGTGCTTGTAGAAACACATCGACCACTTCTCCATCTTGATCCACCGCACGCCACAAGTATTGCTGCTGTCCCTGGATCTTTATAAATACTTCATCGATGAAAAAGGTATTACCATAATCGTGATGTCGACGCTTTAAACATTTTGCATAGTGAGGGCCAAACTTGTTACACCATAATCGAATGGATTCATAACTCACGTCAATACCGCGTTCTGATAATAGATCTTCAATGTCACGATGACTGAGATTAAAGCGATAGTAGAGCCATACGGCATATTGAATTATTTCAGAGGGAAAGCGGTGACGTTTGTACGGATTTGTTATTAGTTTCATTCGAACATTGTCGCTTAATTCAGTTTAACTTGTCAGTACCCTAAATAGATACCAATTCTGGGCAGTTTTTCAATTTTAGTATGGCTTTCAAACTTGAGAAACGAAAAATTTGTAAAAAATATTAAATTTCTTAAATCTTTATGTATCAATAAGTTACGATGTAATAATTCATTTTTTGGTATCCATTTTTGGCTTAGATTTCCTTGGAGGGCTTGAATGATGTGGTCTGTGAACCAGCATTAAACAAAACCGAATCAAAGGAGTGGACAGGTACAGCCATAGGGCTGACTTGTCATCCTTTGATTCGGTTTTTTTATGCCTGTGAGAAATTTTACAACATTCAATGGAGAAAAGTTATGACTAAGTTAACGATAAAAATGGTATCAATAGATGACATCGCCGCGCATCCAAAAAACGCGCGAAAGCATCCGGCGAAACAACTAAAACAGCTTGAAAAAAGTATTCAGGCCTTTGGAAATAATACGCCGATCATCATTGATGAAGGCCACACCATCCTGTGCGGTCATGCCCGCTTTACGGCATTGAAGAAGTTGGGCCATACTGAAATCCCTACTGTTAGTGTGGGGCATCTTAACGATGATCAAAAACGGGCGTTTATGATCGCGGACAATAAGATTGCGGATAACGCCATGTGGGACGAAAACCTGTTGCGAGTAGAATTAAATTACCTCGCACAGATTGAGGTGGATGTCGAGGTGGATCTCACTGGCTTTTCTATGGGTGAAATCGACATATTGTTGGGCGCAGCTGATCAACCGGTCTCTGAAGCTCCGCCCCCACCACCACCCGATCTTGATAATACAGTGACCCAAACTGGGGACATCTGGCAATTAGGACCTCATCGTATCATCTGTGGTGATTGTCGGGGTGAGTATGTCGTGAATACCCTGATGGATCGTCGTAGAGTACAAATGGTCATCACCGATCCGCCTTACAACGTGCCAATTAACGGCCACGTCAGTGGTTTGGGTAGTGTCAGGCATGAGGAATTTGCGATGGCCTGTGGCGAGATGACATCAGATGAATATTCTGAATTTTTGTTTGATGCGCTCTTGCAATTAGAACGCGTTTGTACCGACGGTGCCTTACTCTATGTCTTCATGGATTGGCGTCACCAATTTGAACTGCTCATTGCACGACAGCAACTCATGATCCCGTTGATCAATATGTGTGTCTGGGCTAAGAATAATGGCGGCATGGGTAGTTTTTATCGTTCACAACATGAATTGGTTTATATTTTCAAACATGGCAGTGGTTTATTCACCAACAACGTGGAGTTAGGCAAGCATGGTCGCTATCGCACAAATGTCTGGCACTACCCTGGTGTCAATTCGTTTGGTGAAGGACGTGACGAAGCACTTGCCATGCACCCAACGGTAAAGCCTGTTGCCATGATTGCTGATGCCATACTCGATGCGACGAACCGTGGTGATATTGTGTTGGACGGTTTCCTCGGCTCTGGCACAACGTTAATGGCTGCGACGCAAACTGGACGTGTCTGTTACGGTATTGAAATTGATCCACGCTATGTGGATGTCGCCGTCCATCGATGGGAAGAAGCCACGGGTGAAGTTGCAATACACGAGCAGTTAAGTGTTTCCTTTGAAGACGTAGCCATATGTCGCCCTGATCCAAAATCACGTGAGATATAAGCGATGGCGAACGGCGACTACGATATCGGCTACAAGAAGCCACCAAAGCAAGGTCAGTTCAAACCAGGGCAATCGGGCAACCCCAAGGGTCGCCCGAAAGGTCTGCAAAACCTGGCCACCGATCTGCAGGAGGAGCTGGAACAAAAAATTCTGATTACAGAAGCCAACAAATCTCAGGAAGTCACTAAGCAGCGAGCAATGATTAAGACCCTGTTTGCCAAGGCATTAAAGGGTGAGACGCGTGCAGCCAATGTATTGATTGGATTGATACTGGGGTTGGAACAGGCCAACAGACATAATCCAGATAGTATTGCCCTCTCAGAAGAAGATCAGGCCATCCTGGCCGCCTATACGGAGCAACTGCTCAGTGAGAATCAATCCAGCAAGAAAGGAGGCTCGACATGAATGATCAGAAGGTGTTGAACGCCCTATTACGTAGTGACCTAAATGCATTCACTCGCAAAGTATTCGATACTGTGTCCGCCGGCACTACCTTTTCTGATAACTGGCATTTGCATGCCATCGCTCACCACTTAGACCTGTGTGCGGAAGGAAAAGTCAAACGTCTGATCATCACACTACCACCCCGGTCGTTGAAGTCTATATCAGCCTCTGTCGCTTTTCCTGCCTGGTTATTGGGACGTGATCCCACGCAAAAAATTATTTGTGTCAGCTACGCACATGATCTCGCAATCAAGCACTCACTTGATACACGTGCCGTCATGACATCTGACTGGTATCAACAGTGTTTTAAACAAACACGGATTAACCAAACTAAAAATACCCAGTCGGAATTCTTGACCACACAGCTTGGGTTTCGTCTGGCAACTTCGGTTGGCGGATCGTTAACAGGACTTGGAGGGGATATCATCATAATTGATGATCCCCATAAATCTGACGAAGTTGAATCGGCGACCAAACGTGAAGCTGTCATTGACTGGTATCGTAATACCCTGATATCACGCCTCGACAGCAAACAGAATGGCATCATTATTGTGATTCAACAACGCCTGCATGAAGGCGACCTAGCGGGCTATTTATTGGAAACAGGAGAATGGACGCACTTAAATTTACCCGCGATTGCTGAAGAGAATGAATCCATCCTCGTGGGGCCATACAAGTACTTTCACCGCAAAGAAAATGAAGTGTTACACCCTGATAAAGAGCCTATTGAAGTACTGAACAAGCTGAAAACCGAAATGGGCTCCTATGTATTTGCGGCCCAGTACCAACAACGTCCTGCCCCGCTCGGCGGGGGCATAGTTAAATGGGAATGGTTTAATACCTATGATAAAGACAATCTATACAGCTCTGCAGGTGATCAAATAATACAAAGTTGGGACACAGCGAGCAAAGTGGGGGAGATGAATGACTGGTCGGTCTGTACAACCTGGTTATTCTCAAACAACCGGTATTATCTTTTGGATTTATACCGTGAACGACTTGAGTTTCCAGGTCTCACCAAGGCCGTGAAGGTAAAAGCACAAAGGTGGGCAACCGACTTGATTCTTATAGAAGCGATGAATGCAGGTATCCCGCTTATCCAGGATTTACGAGCATACACACAGCTCAATATTTACTCTGTAATACCAAAGGGAGATAAGGCTACGCGCATGATGTCAGAAAGTTCTGCCGTTGAGGCCGGCAAAGTGTATTTACCGAAAGAGGCTAACTGGTTGGCTGAGTTTCAACGTGAAGTAGTACAGTTTCCCAAGAGTAAACACGACGATCAGGTCGATAGCCTGTCACAATTTCTAAAGTGGGCACGTGGACGCCAACCGGCGATGCAGCAACTGACCAGTATCATCACACCAATTTATTCAGAGTCACCGGATCTACCATTCTGAGGCGTATTGTGATGATTAAATATTTCACTTTATTGCCCAATGGCGATCGAAAGCTGGTAAGAACGACTGGCTTTCTCCGGCACAGTATGGATGAACGGTGTCCATGCACAGGACACTGTCAGCCTGTCACAAATTCTTCGGTGGGTGTGTCGCCGCCAACCTGCCATGCAGCAACTAACCAGCATCGCGACACGGATTTATTCTGAGCCATCACACCTATTCATTCAATGACTGGTAATGTGCCTTATATCGAGATTTTAGCTATTTAATGAGCACAACTTGGCCAGAATGACTGGCTTTCCCCGGCACAGTATGGACCAATGGAGTCCATGGAAAGTGAAGAAATAATTCAGCAATTATCACTCGATGATATCAAGGTAAACTCGCCGTCTGAGCTTCGACGCGCCTTTGAAGCGGTATTTAATGTTCCACTGCAACATCGGGTCAGTCTTGATTTTATCATAGGCAATCTAGCCTGGCACATCCAGGCTAAACAACAAAAACAAAACCCCAATGCCTTAAGAGAAAAATTTATCAAGAGGGCTCACTGCTCTACTACAAAATATAAGGTGTCCTATCAACCAGGCACGCGCCTCATCCGTGAATGGCAAGGGCAAACTTTTGAAGTGACCATTATGGATAAGGGATATCATTGGCAAGGTAAGCAATACAGAAGTCTAACTGCCATTGCTCACGAAATCACCGGCACGAAATGGTCCGGACCCCGCTTTTTTGGATTAAACGATAAAAAACAAAAATCCAAATGAATAAACAATCTTCATCTATAAAACGTTGTGCCATCTACACCAGAAAATCATCAGAAGAAGGACTCGAGCAATCTTTTAATTCATTGGATGCACAACGAGAAGCATGTGAGTCTTTCATCAAAAGCCAACAACATGAAGGATGGTCGTCTTTACCCACTCAATACAATGATGGTGGGTTCTCAGGTGGGAATACAGAGCGCCCTGCCCTGCAATCATTAATCGATGATATAAAATCAAATAAGATTAATGTGGTGGTGGTTTATAAAGTTGATCGGCTCAGTCGTTCATTAGCAGATTTTGTGAAAATTATTGATTTGTTTGATCAATACGATGTGTCCTTCGTCTCGGTCACTCAACAATTCAATACCTCGAGTTCCATGGGTAGACTCACGCTGAATGTCCTCCTCTCTTTCGCGCAGTTCGAGCGGGAAGTCACCAGTGAACGTATCAGGGATAAGATTGCCGCCTCAAAACAAAAAGGCATGTGGATGGGTGGTGTTGTCCCATTGGGGTATGACGTCATCGACAAAAAATTGGTTGTTAATCATGCCGAGGCCAAAATAGTCAGACATATATATAAACGATATGTAAATCTCGGCACCGTCAGAAAGCTTAAAGAAGAACTGGATGCTGAAGGCTATCTCAGTAAACAACGCGACAAAGACCAATGCCGAGATGGCGGTAAACCATTTGGTCGTGGTGCACTATATGCCTTACTCAAAAATCCTCTCTATATTGGAATGGTTGCCCATCAAGGCAACATCTATGAGGGTCAGCATGCGGCTATCCTTGAAAAATCATTATGGGATACCTCGCAAAATCTATTAAATGAAAACAGGCAAAACAATCAATCCAGAAACTCTGTAAAAGACCCTAGTTTATTTGCGGGTCTTATTTATGATGATAACGACAACCCGATGAGCCCAACCCATACCAAAAAGGATAACCGTCGATATCGTTATTATGTCTCGCAGGCTGTTTTACAATATCGAGAGGCAGAAGCAGGAAGTGTCTTGCGTATCTCTGCCAAAGTGATTGAGGACTCGGTGATTAAGAGACTGATGCAATATTTACAAACACCAAGGGAATTACTTGAGGCATTTAATCATCTTAAATTAAGTGCCAAGAATCAAACAACAATAATAAATAACGCAAAACTATTTGAGAATAATTGGGAAGATTTATCTCCCGGCAAGAAAATAAATCACCTGAAAAATATTATTCAGAAAATACAGGTGGGATGCGATGGTATAAACATCACCCTTTCGCGTACTGAGATCAGTCAGTATTTATTGAATGAGAAAGCTGATAATGAAAAATCGAAAAAGAAGTTTGATGATGGGTTCATCATCTCGATACCTGCCAAACTAAAACGTTGTGGCCATGAAACAAAACTGATTATTGCTGATGAATATACAAATGTATCCAATCCTACTACCACGCTTGCGTTACAAAATGCACTTAAAAAAGGATTAGCCTGGAACCATGCGTTAATTACTGGTCAGGTTTCAAATTTAAAGATGCTCGCAAAACAAGAGAATGTCACTCATCGATATATCTCTCGCCTTATTAAAATGGCATATCTCTCACCTGATATTATGGAGGCAATTATTAAAGGTGATATTCCACCGACACTCTCGGTTGAACGTCTCAGGGAGAACGTTCCATTCAAATGGGGAGAACAGCGACAAAAGTACGGATTTACGCAGTAATCTTGCCTCAGCGCACCGCCAAAAATACGATTAGAGACTTTTCAGATATTCCAGCACATTTTGCATGAAGTGGTTCGCTGTGATACCCAAGAAATAGAAATTAATAAGCTTTAACCTACTGAATTCTTAGGCTATTCGTAAGTCTCTACGTAGACGCTCCGCAGAGACCAGACTGTATGGCGGAGAGAGAGGGATTCGAACCCTCGGTACCTCGAAAGGTACAACAGATTTCGAGTCTGCCCCGTTCGACCACTCCGGCATCTCTCCGATTATCTTGAATAATTAATTTGCAATGCTTTGCATTGCCGTACAACAGATTTCATTCGCTACTTCCCTGTAGCTCACCCTTCAGGCAGCTTAACTGTCCAAATTTACACCCCAAGGGTTCTGTTCAATACCCCCTTGAGGGGTGCAGGCTTAGTGCTTCCAGACAAATTTGTCGATTCTACCCCGCTATTCCACTCATCCATGAGTTCCACCCCTTCGGGGCCATCGCTACGCGATGTTCACAAAACTGCAGGAGCATGTTTTGAACATCACGCTATGCGTTATGGCCTGAAAGGTGAGCCACATGGATGTGGCGAATAAATTCGTTCCAGATGAATTTGTCTACCACTCCGACATCTCTCATCTGAGAATGATCATAATAACTAGTCCAACAGTATGTATTGATTAAAACAGTATGTAAAAGGTACTGCTCTACTATTACCTGTATCACAGGGCTTAAAAAATATGATAGACTTTCGCGCAGCATGCTTTTACTGGCAGCGGACTCGACATTCTCATGTGTCGAGTCCTTTTTTTTGCTTCATTTTCCTTAATATTGAAGTTGTTATCGCTCAGATTCTCCAATTTCTCTCACTTTACATATCAATAAACACGAGAACAGATCTGAAGTTGAGAAATTACTTTTCTTTGATTTTGTTAACGATATAATAAAACATATCCTATTGATTTATATGGTTATTTAATAATTTACTACACTACCGCAAGCCGAATAGTAACTATATCTATGATATTTCAATGAATAAAATACGTATACCACATGATATTGTGGTTTATTTACTACTTGACCACAGCCTGTTGTGGTGCTATATCTTATTTGCATATATAAACCCATTGCCAATTAGTGCTTTATGGCGATGACTGTGGGGATGTAAATGGGGAGTGTTGGGCTTCATGCGAGTGCTTGTTTTTGGGAAGCAGATACAGTTAATAAGGCATTTTCCCTAATGTCTCCAATCCGATTTTACCGTGACCGCCTTATAGCGGGAAGCCAAGAAGGAACTTGGCTATTGCCTGGTATCTCCATCCTCTTCCTGATACCAGGCTTTCTTATTCCAGAGTGAACTTCTCCTAAAAATTGAAGTTCTTTTCAACGCACCAAGCCCTTACAAGGTTTGGTGCGTTTTTCTTTTACGTTTAATATTCCTAATTCTTCTAAACTATTTTCAATTGGATTAATCCTAATAAGCCTGTTAATAAGCTATAGGTTTGAGATAGTCTTCAGGTTTATCATTTTTCTTTAGCAGTTTCTTCAGGTCATTCATGTCATTCTGATCAAGCCACCATAAACCCGATTCCAATTTATTTACGAACTCTGGAAAATCCTCATCTACCATTCCCAATTCAGATAACCGCCTGGAATTCATATTGCTGGCGCTCAATGATTTCACCAGCAACGTGTGTTCCGCATTAAGCTGATTGGCCAACCAAAGCGCTAGACTATCTGAAGTTAAATTCCAGTTTGATGATAACTCCTGACATTGAGTGATCATTTTGAATGGTAACCAAACAGGAATCTGATTTAGATTGACAACTTTCTCGATTCCATCAATGGAATCTGAGTAATTAAGAACAGGAGCATGTGATTTTAGCAAATGTGCATATTGTTCCATCGCTAACAAAGCCATTTGATGCGCAGTTTTATCATCATATTTCCATTTTTTTTGCGCGACACGAACGTATTCCGCAAATATGCCTCCTCCGGGGACGATAACTAGTTTGCCCGCACCAAACTCAGTGATAATTGAAAGCCATTCTTTCAAATTGCCTGACGATAACAAACT
>CAZDFI010000104.1:4928-8656 GCA_964504725.1 uncultured Enterobacteriaceae bacterium | reverse complement strand
CCTTCATTAGATCTATCAGAATCAGAACCACAATCGCCAGTCCCAGCCCAGGCAAACGAAGCCATCCTGGCTATTGCAGAAGATGATGATTCTGTTGCTGATAACATGGAATTTAAAATCAGTGAAGATATCGTGTCTGGAATTTCACCAGATCGGGAGCAAGCACTTGTACCGACTGATTTCCAGATTGATGAATCACCTACCTTACCCGCAGAGAATACCATTCAGGGTATACAAGAACTTGATGATGCAGACTCAGTAGCAAAGGGAGCTGATGAAGATGAATATTTCAGCGCAACGGTTTCTGCTGTCCAGTTGGCACAAGACATTGGTGTTGATAGCCCAACACCGGTTGCAGCGCAAACGGTATTCACAGCAATTTCTACAAAGTCTGATAATCAGGTTTTGCAATGGGGTGTCTTTTTTGTTCTGTGTCTTGCTATTGCAGGAGCGATATCATTCCTTGTCATTGACACGATACCAGTCGAACGCTCTATCAAGTCTCCTTTAGTTGCGAAGGATATTGAAACACAATCCGAGCCTGTGCCAATCTTTGAGATCCCGGATGAACTAGTGTCGAGTACTGAGGTTGATAGTAGATTGTTCACGAGTGAGATTACAGATGTCATTGAGAAAGAAAATGATACTGTTGTCGAAGAAGGATCGGCAGAATCCGAAGCAACAAGAGTCACAGAAATTAACTCAGAAAATGTATCAGGCAATGTAACAGGAAGCCGGCCTGGAGAAGAGATGATGAATGAAAATTCTGTTCATCAGCAAGCAATGACACAAGAAAAAATCTGGACTCCAGCAAAGGATAATGTTTCAGAAGAAGATTTTTCTGTCACTGAGATCGTTGAGGAAGCTACTTTAGCCTTACCTGAACAAATAGTCCTTGAGCCAGAATTAATCAAGATCAGTCGTAGCATCTCGACGGATAAAAATAGTGTACTGATCAACAAAGCCTATCAGGAATATCTTGCGGGTAATTATGACTCTGCTGAGAAAAGTTATCACAGTGTTCTAAAAAAGCTACCTGGGAATCGTGACTCTTTACTAGGGCTTGCAGCGATATCGAGTCGCAAAGGCCACGTTCGCCAGGCCTATGCCAATTACCTGGAAGTATTAAGATTATATCCTGGAGATAGTGTTGCAGAAGCTGCGCTGATCAATTTTAATCGTAATGGAGATTACATAAAGAATGAAAGTATTTTGAAGACATTTATTCAGAGAGAACCTGATAATTCTTTTTTGTATTACTCACTGGGGCACCTACATGCTGTACAGAGACGATGGCCCCAGGCACAGCAATCATTTTTTAATGCATACAGATTAGAGACATCAAACCCGGATTACGCTTTCAATTTGGCCGTTAGTCTTGATCATATTGGCCAGCAACAATCAGCAATTGATTACTACAATGTCGCCCTGAAACTTGCAGATATTTCCACTGCGGGTTTTGCTACCGGAAGCTTTAACAGAGCAGTTGTCATTTCACGTTTAAACGCATTATCTAGCATGGCTGATTTACAGTAATGAAAGAAATAAACATAACAGGCACGCATAAGAAAGCGCTTCGATTAGGTGAGATACTCGTTACACAGGGTGTCACGACGTCCGACCAGATAGAGATTGCACTTACCGAGCAAAAAAAGACTAATGAGTTGCTTGGTAAAATTCTGGTACGGCTTGGGTTTGCAACAGAATCGATTATTCGTGATGTGATTGGTGGCGCAATTGGTCAGGAAAGTGTCAATCTTGAGCGGGCTATACCAGATGCTGATGCGATTGGCATGATCTCGAAGGAAATGGCGCGTCGATTACTTGTCTTGCCATTAACCTTTGAGCGTAGTGCGAATACGCTCACTATCGCCATGACGGATACTTTTAATGTTGTGTTGATAGACAAGATTAGTACCCATATCGGTGAAGGTATTGAAATCACTTCGTTACTTGCTGGTGAAGCAGAGATAGAAAAAGCGATTGACCTGTTTTACGGATTTGAATTATCCGTCGACGGCATTTTAAATGAGATTGAAACAGGTGAAATAGACTATCAAAGCCTGGACACAGCAGGCGATGAATACAGTCAGCCAGTAGTGCGTCTTGTCAATGCATTGTTATCAGATGCAGTAAAACGTGGTGCTTCCGATATACATTTTGAACCTGAAGAAGGCTTCCTCCGATTTCGCTATCGAATAGATGGTGTGTTGAGACAAATACGCAGTATCCATAAGAGCTACTGGTCAGCGATTGCTGTCCGGGTAAAGGTCATGGCCGGAATGGATATTGCGGAAGTCCGTGCCCCACAGGATGGTCGCATTTCCCTCACCTTTTCAGGCAGGCAGATTGACTTTCGCGTATCGACATTACCAACAATACATGGGGAGAATATCGTATTACGTGTGCTTGACAGGCAGAAGGGAATTGTAAGTATGGAGCAACTAGGCTTACAAGAAGATGCAATGGAATCGCTAAGATTGATGGTAGCAAGACCGGAAGGAATCATACTGGTAACCGGACCTACGGGGAGTGGTAAGACAACAACACTTTATTCAATATTAAATTATCTAAATACCGAGTCAGTGAACATAATGACACTGGAAGATCCCGTGGAATATCCAACAAATCTGATTCGGCAAACATCTATCAGCGAAACAGTAAGACTGGATTTTGCCAGTGGTATCCGATCATTGATGCGTCAGGATCCGGATATTATTCTGGTTGGGGAAATTCGTGATGAAGATACAGCAAGTATGGCATTACGGGCAGCAATGACTGGTCATCAGGTTTTTTCAACACTGCATACAAATTCTGCAATCGGAGTTGTCCCGAGGCTATTAGACATTGGCATCAAGCCGGAAGTTCTTTCGGGGAATTTGATCGGTGTCATTGCTCAGCGTTTGGCAAGAATGCTGTGTTATAAATGTCGTGAAACCACTTCAATAGGTAGTTTAGAAAGAAGCTTACTGGGTATAAAGGCGACGGATAGAGAGCAATCAATCTATAAAGAGAAAGGATGTAATGCCTGCGATGGCATCGGCTATAAAGGTAGATTAGCTTTGGTAGAGGTTTTGACATTTGATAGTGATATGGATGAAGTGCTTGCCAGAAGAGGAACCCAAAGCGATTTACTACGAATAGCCTTATCCAAAGGGTTTAAAACATTAATCGATGTTGGTACTGCTCGTGTTCTGGATGGTTCTTCCAGTCTTGAAGAAATCACAAGGGTTGTTGATCTCACCTTAAGGTTAAAGCAGGCTTGATTCATTCATGAATATATTTCAGTACAAAGCAATTGATAGTACAGGCAGAATCAGTGCAGGCAAGATGGATGCAGTTAATGTTGCAGATCTGGAAATGCGATTGCAAAAGATGGATCTTGATCTTGTTAATTTAAAGGATTTGGGAACCTCAGGACCAAAATTCAGTGGTGGAGGTATCAAGAGAAGAGACTTGATAATTGTTTGTTTTCATCTGGAACAAACATCAAAGGCAGGTGTGCCCATTCTGGAAAGTCTTCAAGACCTCAGGGACAGCAGTGATAATCCAAGACTTCGTGAAATCTTGTCGGCGATATACGAAGCGGTTGAAGGTGGCCAAACATTATCGGAAGCCATGAGTGCTTATCCTTTTGTTTTTAGCGAAGTATTCACAAGCCTGGTTAAGGCAGGAGAACTATCAGGTGAAATAAGTTCAGTATTTTTTCAGCTTGGCGAGAGTCTTAA
>CAZDFI010000104.1:3504-4918 GCA_964504725.1 uncultured Enterobacteriaceae bacterium | reverse complement strand
AGGCATCAATGACAAAAAAATTACTTATGTATCCGCTTCTCGTTGGCACAGTCGTCATTGGGGTTATATTTTTTCTAATGGTTTATCTGGTGCCCGAATTATTAAGCTTTATTCGGAACATGGGGCAGGAGATTCCTGCTCATACAAAAGTACTCATTTTTATGTCGAACATATTTGTTAATTACTGGTACCTGATTATTGGGGTGCCGATAATTTTCTCAATAGGGTTATCTATCGGCATTAAAGTTAATCCAAAAATTCGTTATCAGGTGGATGCCTTCAAACTTAAAATTCCGATTGTGGGACCAATTCTCAATAAAATAATACTGGCACGACTCACGGGGTTTTTTGCCATAATGTACTCATCAGGCATTACGATTATTGATTGTATCAAGACAAGTGAACAGATTGTCGGAAACAAGTCGATGGAAGAAGCAATGCGTCAGGTGGGGGCGAGGATTTCTGACGGTGCAACATTAAGTAATAGTTTTGAATCAGCTAAACTGTTTCCTCCTTTGGTTTTGAGGATGATACGTGTGGGTGAAAATACGGGTGAATTAGAAGAAGCATTGTTGAATATTAACTATTTTTATACCCGTGATGTGAAAGAATCAATTGAGCGTTTGCAGACGATGATCGAGCCAGGGATGACATTGATTCTTGGAAGTATTATTGCCTGGGTTATGTTTTCCGTGCTAGGTCCTATTTATGATCTCATCACCAAAATTAATATTTAAATCATCTACGAGAAGAGCTCTGTTTGTCAGTTCAGATAAACTGGCCGTTTACCATTGGGCCAAAAATAATCTCGGTACTTCCTATTTGTTTGATGTATCTGCAGATGGTTTCGAATTTTTCGAGCGTTATCTAAAAACGATTCCTAATGATCCTGTTTACATTTTGTTGGACACGGCAGCAGAAGAATACCGTCTGGAGACAATTCCTCATGTTTTCGGGGCAGATAGACGTGCAATTATCGGAAGAAAGCAGGATCGTATTTTTAGAGGGACACCATACCTTTATGCCGACATACAAGGGAGAGAAGAGTCAGGCAGGCGTGATGACAACATCATGCTTTCAGCAATAATAAGGCCGGAAGTAATTCAACCCTGGCTGAAGATACTGGAAGAACATAAAGTTCCGGTTGCAAGTGTAGTATCAGTCCCATTGTTGTTGCAAGAGATCAAGAACATCATTCCAGACATGACAAACAATGCGCTCGTCTTCAGCCTGCAAAGTATTAGTGGTCTGCGCCAATCTTTCGTGCGAGATAAATTACTCAAGTTCAGCCGTCTGGTAAAAGTACCTCGTTATGGCACAGAATCTTATGCTCCGATAATCACGGAGGAGTTGATAAAGGTCAGGCGTTATATCAACGGCGCACATCTGGTGGATCTAAACCAGCCGCTGGATA
>CAZDFI010000104.1:0-3494 GCA_964504725.1 uncultured Enterobacteriaceae bacterium | reverse complement strand
TTGGATGACCTTGGCAAAACTCACATCAATTCATCCATGGTTCGTTATCACATGCTTGATGTTGATGCTCTGGCTAAAAAATGTGGGATTGTTGACCAAGTAAGGACCCCATTTAGTGATAAATATTTTGCCTACCAATTACTGAAGAACAAGAGCAAAAACTGTTACGCGACGAGAAAAGAGACGCGATATTATCAGATGAGGCAGATAAATAAGTTTCTACGAGTTGCAAGTCTCGTAATGATGCTGTCAGGAGTTGTTTGGGGAGGTTTAAATGTCCTCGAAGGGTTTGTCTACAGGCAGCAGCTGAGAGCCGATGATCAAAAAGCAGATTTTTATAACGCACGGTATGAGGTTGCGCAAGAAAGAATCTCTGCGTTACCTATTGACCCCGCTGATCTTAAAGTAGTTGTTGAATCAAAAGATGTATTGAATACATATAAAACTGATCCGGTTGATATGTTTAAACTGATTAGTAGAGGCCTGGATACATTTTCTGACATACAAATCAGCCAGATACAATGGGCCGCAAACATAAATCCGAATTATAAGCTGGGAGGAGGGCCAAGCAATAGTACTATTGAGGATGGGGTTCAGAATGTTCTGGGGTTTAGTAATATTAGCGACACAGAAACGGGTTATATCTATTACCAGATAGCGCAGTTTAACGCTTATCTTGAAAACTTTGATGGTGACTACAGAAGAGCGCTTAATACGATTGATAAATTTGCTGAGTCACTTAGGCAGCAGGATTCTGTGCATGATGTGAGTGTCGTCACTTTACCGCTGGATATAAGATCAGAAGCGAGCTTACAGGGATCAGCAAAAGAAAGTGTCGGTAAATCTAATTTCTCGGTAAGAGTTGTATTGGGGCTAAAAGATGAAGCGTGACGATCTGGACTGGTCAGTAATTAAACCCCATAGCATAATTTTTGCACTCGTTCTGTTGCTAAGTGCAGGGTTAATTTTTGGTAGCTGGACGTTTAAGGAAGATATGCTGCATGAATACAAAAGGAACAAGGCGCGATTTACCTCTATTAGCCAGAAATACCTTGCCGTTGATGAAGACGAGCAAATTATCAGACAATATTACCCTGAATTTATAGCGTTATATAAAAAAGGTATCGTTGGACGGGAACACAGGCTGAACTGGATCGAAACATTGCGAGCGTCCAGTGAACGCATTAAATTGCCCGGGTTAACATACGGGGTCTCACCACAAGAGAAGTATGACCCAGGATTTAATATCAATCTGGGTAAGTTTGCGCTTTTTAGCAGCACCATGAAACTAAACATCAGTATGTTGCATGAGGGAGATTTATCACGCCTGATAAAAGATTTGAACGAGCATGCAGAAGGGATGTTCACAATAACGGAATGTACCTTTAAGCGTTCAGGTAAGACATTCATTGAGCGTCGTGATGCGACCAATATAAGGGCAGATTGTGAGCTACAATGGTTGAATATCAGAATGGCTGATGGGAGTGAAATTAAATTGTCATGAATCAGTGCAGGGGCATCCTCAAATTCATTTCAGGCATATTACTCTCATATAGCTTTGTATTAGGCAGCATATCCTATACGCATGCTGCGTCTGATGGTTTCGGGAGATTGTTTACTACACCCGAGGAAAGAATAAAATTACAGGAATTACGTTACGCAGTCCCTGAGCCTGAAGTTGAAAAAGCAATTGAGATTATTGTAGATGAAATTGATGAAATCGTTGAAGTCACTGAAGAGAAAGTTGAGCCACGTGATATAGAGGGAATAACCCTGAATGGTATCGTCTACAGGAAAGGCAACAGGAGTACGGTTTGGCTGAATGGTAGTAACAGTTACGAGGGCAGCCTCTCATCTGAATATTTTCGAATCAATACGAGCGATATTCACAGTGAGAAAGTTTCGGTGACAGTTCCAGAAGTTAACCTGGGTTTTGATCTCAAGGTAGGTCAGACATATGAACCAAATGACGAAAGTCTGCGTGATATCGTAGAAGATGGAGATGAAATCACAATATTAAAAGATTGATACATTCGTCACATTCGCCACATTCGCCTTCACTCGAATAGCATATACTTAAAAACTATGCTTATTATTAAAAATTATCACCCCATCTCATTAAGAGCCCAAACAGGTGCAGCCTTGTTGTTATTAGTGCTCATCCTTATCATTGGCTCATCCTATTTTCTTGCGACAAAATTAAATACGAATCTTGCCAAAACCCAACAGCATGAAGAGACGGGGATTGCTTTGAGTGCCGCAAAGAATGCCCTGATTGGTTATGCCGTTTCCTATCCAGATAAAGTAAATCCAAATTCCGGGCCTGGATACTTGCCGTGTCCAGATTTAGATAATGACGGTGATGCAGAAGGAAGTTGTGCCCTTGCTGGCCCGACTAATCGGACAACGGGTCGCTTGCCATTTGAAACTTTAGAATTATCAGAGCTGAGAGACGGCAGTGGTGCAAAGTTGTGGTATGCGTTATCTGATAATTATCGAAACTTTGCCGGATTTACACCATTAAATAGTGACACTGCAGGGGAACTAACGGTTAATGGAAGAGATGATATTGTCGCCGTTATTTTCGCCCCGGGAGAACCCTTAGATGATCAGGATAGAGCTATCGATGCGAATGATGTTACAAATTATCTGGAAGATGATAATAGTAATTTGGATATAGCTTTTGTTACATCAGCCAGTGGAAATTTTAATGACAGACTTATCATCATCACTCGACAGGAATTAATGGAAGCTGTTGAAAAACGTGTGCTTGGAGAGGTAAAGCAGACATTATCTAATTACCAGGCTGATTATAATGCATTCGCATGGTTGTCATCTTTTTCTGATCCATCTACTTCTTCTTATAGGGCAGGGGCAGGCACATGGCAGGGCCATCTTCCTTATCATTGGTCGAGTGACCCGGATTCAATAGAACAAGGTGGTACGGTTGCTGGCAGAAATCCATTCTCAACTGATGTGGGCGTTAACTGGAACAATATATCAAATGCAAATACTAATAATTCAGGCACAATTACTGCTGATTGCCTGAATAATACTAACTGTAATGACGGAACATTTTCAGTGATTACTGAAGTATCGCCTGTCGGGGATATTAATTGTGTCTGGACGGATAAAGAGTCGGCAGATTGTGATAGTTTCACAGTCTCAACCGAATCGGTGGCGTATGTTCTTGATGCACCTTGCCCAACGGGTGGGACACTGACACGGACGTATACGATAACTTTCCCGTCCTTTACCGGTACAGCGGCAACAGATGATCCCACGACGGGATCTACACGTTTAAGAGATGTGCTGCTTACAGCGGCTAGCCCGAACTATATCCCTGCACAGGTCAACGCAATACAAATATCTGATAAATATACTGGAGAAGTTTTTAATCCAGGCCCTCCAGGCGGTGGCCCTCCAGGCGGTGGTCCTCCAGGCGGTGGTCCTCCAGGCGGTGGTCCTCCAGGCGGTGGTCCTCCAGGCCAATG
>CAZDFI010000103.1:0-8910 GCA_964504725.1 uncultured Enterobacteriaceae bacterium | reverse complement strand
ACATGGAAGTAATCGGTACGACCCCATGGATGGGGGAGGTAGAATTGTGTCTGGAGCAACAATCGAGAGCGAAGCAGGATGCCAGAGCCGAGAGTCGCGTCTGGAACGGCGACCGAGAAAATGTATGGAACAAATTTTCGAAACACGGATGCCTACATGGACGTAGAAGGTACGACTATATGGATATAGGAGGTAGAGTCGCGTCTGGAACGGCGACCGAGAAAACGTATGGAACAAGTTTTCGAGAAGACAGAACGACTACAGGAAGTAGGAGGTACGATTACATGGAAGTAATCGGTACGACCCCATGGAAGGGGGAGGTACGATTACATGGAAGTAATCGGTAGAGCGAAGCAGGATGCCAGAGCCGAGAGTTGTGTCTGGAGCAACAATCGAGAGCGAAGCATAGTCACAGGGAAGTGACGTAGTAGAGCAATGCAGGAGCAATTGCCGAGGATGCTAGAGCCGAGAGTAACGCCGGGATGCCTACAAGGATGTAGGTTAGTAGAGTAATGCAGGAGCAATTACCGAGCAGTTACCGAGGAATTACATTTCTTTTCAAGTACTCTGACCCCTTTGATTTTGATCACGGAATTTCATGACACCGCATTAAAAGGAAAAAATCATGGTTGATACATCAAAACTAACAATAATCTTTGTTCATGGCCTGGCTTCAAAACCACCGGGGACTGATTTGCATCGTTTATGGAAAAAGGCTTTTATTGAAAATATCCGTATAGACTCAAAAACATTAGCAAGCAAATTAGAACAAAATGATTCCATTTTCCAGTCTGCATATTGGGCAAATGCTATTCCCGATCATATCGAAGACACAGCTGAATATGTAACACAGTTAAATAAAGACGTTAATAAAGTAATTGCTAAACGTCGCAAAGAAAAAAACAAACTTCACATAGGCAAAGTCGGATGGGCAAAAGCGAATGCTAAAAAATTCGGATTAGCCATTGTAGATACCCTCGGTAGCGCACTTACTATAAAAGATAACGTCATTGAAGAATACATGCGCGAAGTACGTTTATATAAGAACGACCAATTTATTGCTGAACAAATACGAAAACCACTAGAAGACATCTTAACTGCAGCATGGGATAAAAAGCACAAAGTGGTATTGATAAGCCATTCAATGGGGACATTCATCGCATATGATGTTTTATGGAAATTCTCACACAGAAGCGAAGCTAAATATACTAAATATAGAGACTCTAAAGTTGATTACTTAATTACAATGGGCAGCCCACTAGGTGATGAAAAACTAAGAGACTTCATGCTGATTGAACGATGGAAAAAATCTACTGATTCAGAAAAGGCAGAAGAAAAACAACGCCTTTTCCCATTAAATATTAAAAAGTGGCATAACTTTTCTGCTTATGGCGATGTCGTCTGCCATGACTCAACTTTAGAAGATGATTTCTTTAAAGACATGAAAAAATATGTCAAAGCATATAGGCCGGGAGAACTAATGGATTACACAAAATTATTTAATCCATTTGAAAAATCAGATGGGGAAAAGAACCCCCACAAAAGTTACGGCTACCTTATCCAACCGAAACTCAGTCAGAAATTCAAAGAGTTTATGACTTAATGTTATTTCAAGTACTCTGACCCCTTGATTTTCGGGGGACAAAAGAATTGCGAGAATTGTCGCTGGTTTTAGAAACTGCTGAAGGTCTTGTTGTTATTGCAGGGTGTTCACACCCTGGCGTTGATTTAATCGTAAAAGAAGCATCAAAAATCAATAATCGCATACATCTTGTTTTAGGTGGATTCCATATGCCAACCGCACCTGATGAAAAAATAAAAAGCGTAGCAGATACATTAATGGATAAATTAAAGGTACAGCACCTGGCCCCGGGACATTGCACGGGTGAACCTGCTCAAGATGTATTTCAAATCTTATGGGGTAATCGATACATTTACTCAGGCGTAGGCAGTATTATCCAGTTGCCGAATTAAGTGATGCCTGAAACTACTTGTTCCCAATTATTCGTTAACAATAAAAAGTCTTATCTGAACCCACTTATTATTATTAAATTGTAAACTGAGGAATATTCATTGGTCATTTGTTGCAAGTGTGGAAATAAATTGCCATTCCGCAGCCTTTTGCTCTCTCCTAAATTACCAGTGGCGGACCTTGAATGTCCTTTTTGTAACAGTCATTTACATGCTGGGCGGCAGAGTAAGCGCATTATCTGGACAGGCCTTATCGTTGGTGGGTTAGTTGCGGCTATATGCGCTTATTGCACGTATCATTTTCTGGGCTGGAGCAAAGCTTCAAGCGTTGGAATAATCTTAATCATATCCATCGTCGTTGCTGCCATTTTGACTGGTTATTCCTGGCTGCGTAATGACTTCTACGTATATAATTAACTGATTAAAACCGATGACAATTTGCATTATCTGTAAAGTGAAAAGTCTTATCTGACCCCACTTATTACTTATTAAAAAGTCTTATCTGACCCCACTTATTACTTGAATTTGCTTGTTACAACATAAGAAAATCAGCCGGATTACCGCTAAAGGAGACGATTGATATGCACAAATTTATTATTTCAGGAATGCTCTTGATCGGATTGATTTATTCTATGCCTGTCTTTGCGGATAAAGACAGAATTATTGATGCAGAGATTATTGTTATTCAAGCGCCGGAGAAACTTAAATCAAAACAGAATTTGCCCTATTTTCATGGCATATCATCACAAACTACTGGTTCCAAGGTGTTATCCATGAATCTGGTGATTATCCCTCCCGGTGGACAGGCCGATGCACACTATCACGATGGTTTTGAATCAGCAGTCTACTTGTTACAAGGCAGGGTTGAAACACGATATGGACATGGACTAGAAAAAAGCATAATTAACCAGGCTGGTGATTTTATCTATATCCCGCCGAACGTACCGCACCAACCAAGAAATCTCAGTCAAACAGAACCAGTCATGGCTATTGTCGCAAGGAATGATCCAAACGAACAGGAAAGCGTCGTTCCTTATACCTTATCTGAATAACAGGAGGTATAAGCTTCCCCCAATAAAACGGACATTAAAAAATAGAGACACTCTTTTACTCGTATTCTACCGGTGTCATGTAATTTAAAAATGAATGTCTTCGTTGTCTGTTGCGATTAAACGATTAAAGGGGTCGGAGTGATTAAATATTAATCACTCCGACCCCTTTTTCACTGTAACGGCCTGTCCCCAATTATTTCGTGGAGTCTGACCCTATGATTCTTTTTATTCTTATTAATTGCAACGCCGATACTTATTCACGTTCAGGTTCCCAGAATACCCATTCTCATTCAACAGTATTAATAGATCGGTTGCTTTTTCTGAAGGATGAGCGTTAAAACTGATATTTCCGTTAAGCCGATAGATTCCATGACTATTTGCTGAACTAGAACAACCATACTGACCGGAGTTTTCAGCATAAACATTATAATTCATCGACTGCATTTCAAACTTTTCAACACCCGACTCCTTGGCCAGTGTTTCCATCAGTTTAAGTTTGTCATCCATGATGACCTTGATTTGTGTCAGATCGGATTCCTGTGAATTAAAATTGATATTTACCTGGGAATTTTCAATTATCGGACACTGTGGCGTTGATTGATTGTTGTAAGCACGTTTATCAGCAACCAATTCCTCTGCCAATGCAGAACCAGGACCGAGATAAAGTAATATCCCAATGATGAATATTCTGAGTTTCATATACGTCTCCTACATTAGAAATTGAATCTGAACTATCGATATAACCTGTGAGACCACTGCCAACAGGAGTGGTTTAGCCTCTCCTGACGAAAATGACTCAAGAATGTATCTGCAATTTTCGCAGAAACTTCTGTCAGGATTATGGCCAACCCATAGCAATGTCATGACTATTGGGATCGAACCGCAATGACTGAGCAAAGGGCGTGAAACAGCAGAGAAAGGGATCGGAGTGATTAAATATTAATCACTCCGACCCCTTTTATTTGGTAGATGAAAGGAATTACAAAAATAAAACTATACGCATTAAATTATAATCAGTTATCACCTTTTATTATGTTTATAAAAATTCTAAATACTTTGTATGCGGTATATATCAGTAGCAACAGCATAAATACAAATAATATTTTTAGTCCTGATTTTGAATCTTTTTCACCTGATTTTTCTGTTACTTTCTGTTGATTAATTTCTTTATCTACATTGGGCTGTTGAACAGCAACCACTTTAGCAGATGATTGTTGTTCAGGCTCCTCAGCTTTATGTATGTCCTCTGTCCCCTGTTCCAACTTTTCTTGCTCTGTTTCTACTGCAAGTCTCTCTTGTTGTTCTGATTCCTCAGCTTTCCGTTTTTTCTCTGCCTCCTGTTCTAGCCTTTGATTTTCAGCTTCCTGTTTCTTTTCTTCTTCCTCAGCTATACGCTTTTCTTCAGCAATTCCATTGCTTGCAGTAGCCTCTGCTAGACGTTTCTTTGCGTCCTCGTCAGCAAGACGCTTTTTCTCTGCCTCCTCAATCTTATTAATTTCTTCCATTCGTTGCGCAAGCAGCTTTTCAACAACAGCTGCATCTGGTTCTACCGAAGCAGAATCATTAAGATCGTATGTTTTAACCTTGTTTATTTTTCTGCCAACTGCGAAAAAAGATTTTGAATTAGATAATTTAAAGACGGTGACATCCCTATCTGCACCACTACCCTTATCTGACCACAATACAGATTTTATGGTTATTTTCTTGGTTAAACTTGAGTGCACGCAACGGTAATTTGACATTACCGGCTTCTTATAGCCTTTTTGCATAACACTACCCAGGCATTTATATTCCTTACCAGGAGGAACACCATTCCACATCGATCCATCCTTATTAGACCCACTACCTTTATCCGTCCATATTAACGACCAATCACCTGGAGGAACTAAAAGCTCTGGTGTACCTTCAGGATTATTCTTTGATTGCCTGACTGAAACGACGCATTTTTTAGACTTAGCATCACCTTTGCGACTGGCATACCCCCCAATAATATAATATGAGGATTCTGCTAAAGGACTAAAAAAGTATCCATCTAATTCAGCACCAGATCCTTTATCGGACCAGGCTAGTTTTTGCGTGCAAGTTGATTTTGTATCAAGACGATAAGTTAATTCCGCAATAATCTTTTGTCTTTCTTGATCCTCAATACTTAATTCTATATTGGGCTCAGCTTGAGTTTGTTCCCCAGATTCCTCTGTAACGTCTACAACAGTATTGCCAGGAACTTTATCCGGATCCTGCCAGGGAGCAGCAATCGTTGCGGTAGAAATAATAGATAACAACGGCATTATTAATAAGTGGTTTCTAATCATTCTGAACTCTCTCAAGTACTATCAATATAATATTCAGGATATTAAACAATTGGTAACACTTTTGCTGGAAGAAAATTGTAGATTACATCTCTGAATGGCTAATATCTAACACGACAAGCAGAATACCTGACGTGCTGCGACCTACAGGGATGTAGGAAGGTAGAGCAACGCAGGAGCAGTTGCCGAGAAGCACTAATGTGCCCGTAGGAAATGCCCTTGGGGTGCGCGGTGATATGGATATCAAAGACGCCTACATGGATGTAGGTGGTAGAGTAATGCAGGAGCAATTACCAAGCGACCTATTCTTGATATTTCCCTAAAGCGGTCTATATTTTACGGATCACTTCTCAAAAATGGAAACATGGATGATGGAAGACGGATTTAAACCAAAACACAAACCCTGCGCCCACGGTGTTAAAAACCGTGGTCTGTCCCCAATTGTTCCCAAGCATTAAAGATAATACCAACGTGACGATTAGCGCTGGCCTGTCAGAATACACAGATCAAAAAGATTTTGACCAGCTAGTAAAACTGGCAGATAAAGCATTATATAAAGCTAAAGAAGAAGGTCGCGACAGATACGTCCTGGCTGCAGCCTGATTATCAATGCAATCCTTACCCTGAATTTTCTGAGATATTAAATCAGTCGGCACTGACCCTATTGATTTTTATTAACAACATTTCGTCATCTGGTCAGATCTGAAATCCTCAAGCTCCTGAAGTGAACAGGACATATCTTCTTTTTCTAAAAAGTCGATAATCTGGTCGAGTTTCTCGTCAATTGCTATTTGAATTGACATTCTAAAGGCACAACGGGCAGCGGTGATGTGTCCATGCACTATTGCCATATAAATGGCATCGAATTTTTGCTCCATTTCCTGTGAATCCATTCGTATTCTCCTGAATAAATTAAGATAATAAAATCCATCTTGCTCCGATATAGGAGCAATAATCGCACCTTTCTTTGTCAAAATCAAGCTCCGTATACGGAGCATCTTCAAATGAATATTATTGGTCCCAAAGTGCGAAAAATCAGAGAGTCTCAAGGTTTAACACAAGAAGAATTTACCGCTCGATGTAATTTAATAGAATGGGATATAAGCCGAAGTACGCTTGCTAAAATAGAATCTCAGGTCAGACGAATTACAGATGAAGAAGCAGCATTGTTGGCGAAAGCATTAAAAGTAAAAATTAATGAGCTTTACAAATGATCCTGAACTACTCCAAATTCTTGATCTTTCCCTACAGAGGTCTATATTCAACAGACGGTAAACAAACAAGGACGACTACATGAACGTAGAAGGTACGACTATATGGATATAGGAGGTAGAGTCGCGTCTGGAACGGCGACCGAGAAAATGTCGGGAAGCGCGAAGCCTACCCGGAGGGGTACAAATTTTCGAAACACGGTTGATAATTCAAGATTCAAGACGATACACAAGGAAGTGTGAATGCCGCAAGCGCATGGAGCGCAAGAGCGGCCTGACCCTGAATTTCCATAACTCTGTAAACCAAAGCTACCTCTTTATATTCTATACTTACTCCATTCGCATTCTGTATAAAACAACAGCATGAAAATAATTCTCAGTCTGTTTTTCATATTAATTGTGGGAATAACTTTGTTCTTCAGTGTTATTCCTAAGGAAGTAGCCAAGCGAAGGAACCCCGTATTTACCTCCCCACCTTATAATGTCTCCAATGATGTAAAGTCAGTACACGAAAGTCTTTTCATCTCTGACCTTCATGCTGATTCCTTACTTTGGGATCGTGACCTTTTAGCGTATGGAACCTCTGGACACGTCGATGTTCCTCGTTTGATTGACGGGAATGTTGGTCTACAAACCTTCACTGTCGTTTCGAAGGTTCCTATTGGCCATAACATTGATAATACTGCGTCAAATGGCCTTGATATGATTACAGTGCTAGCAGTAGCTCAACTCTGGCCAATGTACACATGGGTAAGTCTTATGGAGCGTGCACTATATCAAGCTGAGAAATTACACGCTTTCTCAAGCAAATCTAATGGACGTTTAATTCTTATAGAATCGGCTGGTGATCTCAGGAGGTACATTGATTTAAGGAAACATAATAAAGATATGGTAGCTGGTTTACTTGGTATTGAAGGTGCACATAGTCTTGAGGGGAAATTACAAAATATCAACAAACTTTACGATGCTGGATTTCGAGTAGTGGGATTAACTCATTTTTTTGACAATGAAATTGGGGGATCGGCCCATGGCGAACTAAAAGGTGGATTAACTAAATTTGGAATAGAGGTCATCAAACGCGCGGAAGAACTAGGAATAATAATCGATCTTGCACATGCCTCATCTGAACTGATTGACGATGTACTGAAAATATCTACTAAACCTGTGATCGTGAGCCATACAGGTGTTAAAGGTACTTGCAATAATCAACGCAATCTTACTGATAAACAAATTCATAGAATAGCCAATTCCGGCGGGGTGATTGGTATTGGGTATTGGCAAACCGCCGTGTGCGGTATGGACGTGGAAGCTATAGCAAAAGCAATACAATACACGGCTAGCTTGGTTGGAGTCGAGCACGTGGCACTGGGATCAGATTTTGATGGGGCTGTAAAAACAATATTCGATACGACCGGTATATCTAAAATCACGGAATCTCTACAAGGGAAAGGTTTTTCTGAAGAGGATATTCAAAAAATAATGGGGCTAAATGTAGTTAATGTTTTACTCGATACACTACCTCCTGAGAGAAAGGGGCCGGAGTGATTATAACTACCACCCAATAACTAGTTCCTATTAATAACTACAGGTTTTCGTCATCTGGTCAGATCTGAAATCCTCAAGCTCCTGAAGTGAACAGGACATATCTTCTTTTTCTAAAAAGTCGATAATCTGGTCGAGTTTCTCGTCAATTGCTATTTGAATTGACATTCTAAAGGCACAACGGGCAGCGGTGATGTGTCCATGCACTATTGCCATATAAATGGCATCGAATTTTTGCTCCATTTCCTGTGAATCCATTCGTATTCTCCTGAATATTTCCCTATTACCAGTGATCGTGGGGTAATATCTTAACATATAATACCCTACGATCGCTAGTATGTCTTCCCTAAAAAAATTAGGCGATCGTCTTAAAGCTTTACGTGAGAAGCATGAGCTTACACAAGAGGAGTTCGGCTCCGTTTCAGGTTTCAGTCAAAAATACTACCAGCAGATCGAATCCGGGAATAAGAAACAAATATGGTTGGAAACAGTTGAACGTTTGGCAGCAGCCTATGGCCTAAAAGCTTGGCAACTATTACATCCCAAATTACCCACCAAAACGAAATTAATGAAACAACCCAAATCCTCCAAGATCCACAATAAAAAGAAAAAGTGATAAATCTACCCTATTCTTGATATTTCCCTAAAGCGGTCTATATTTTACGGATCACTTCTCAAAAATGGAAACATGGATGATGGAAGACGGATTTAAACCAAACCTCAACCCCTTCGTCCACGGAGTTAAAACCGTGGCCTGTCCCCTATTATTTCGGATTACCGCTAAAGGAGACGATTGATATGCACAAATTTATTATTTCAGGAATG
>CAZDFI010000102.1:0-8946 GCA_964504725.1 uncultured Enterobacteriaceae bacterium | reverse complement strand
ATTGAAGTGGTTTAGAGAATTCGTATCGGTTTATTAATTAACTTGTCAGTACCATGCCGAGCTTGCAGATGACCTTCGTTTTACAACAAACAGAGAACGAGTCAGGAATCGTGTAATCTTGATTCCAATCATTGAAAAAATTATGAAGCAAAAAAACAGTGAAGAATGGTTGCTGAAGCTTGATGAAGAAAATATTCCCTGTGGACCCATTAATACCATCGATAAGGTATTTGCAAATGAGCAAATTCAACATCGTGGCATGCAGTTAAGGATGGGCCATCCGGTGGCTGAAGAAATCAGTATGGTTGCTAACCCGATCCAGTTTTCGAAAACACCAAACAAGTATGACAAACCACCGCCACTATTGGGTGAGCATACTGAAGAGATCCTGACAGGATTACTTGAAATGAATGAGGCCGAGATCGAGAAATTAAAAAACACGAATGTGATCCAATAAAGTTTATTTGACCATCACTTATTTATCAAATAGATGACTTCTATGAAAAAACAAATAAGTAATAATAAATGTATTTATTATTTCGGTGCGAAATTGACTGAAGGTAATAAAGGCATGCGCGAGTTACTGGGAGGCAAGGGAGCCAATCTTGCTGAAATGACCAGTGTTGGTTTACCTGTTCCACCAGGTTTTACCATTACAACGGCAAGCTGTGCTGAGTATCATGATGCGGGTGAAAAATTACCCGCCGATTTAATGAATTCAGTGCATAAGAATATGCAACGCCTGGAAAAGGAAACAGGCAAATGTTTTGGCTCATCAGATGACCCGCTATTAGTCTCTGTCAGAAGCGGGTCCGCAGTCAGTATGCCCGGGATGATGGATACTGTATTGAATCTGGGCTTAAATGACCAGTGTGTCAAAGGACTAGCATCATTGACAGGTAATGAGCGATTTGCATTGGATGCCTATCGGCGTCTAATCAATATGTATAGTAATGTAGTGATGGGTATTGATCATCATCACTTCGAAACAGCTTTCGACAAGATTAAGAAACGCTACAAGGCAAATCAGGATACGGAGCTGGGCGTGCAGGGTTTGCGCGAACTGATTACAGCCTATAAGGAGATTTATAAAGAACATACCCGAAGGAAATTTCCGCAAGATCCCTATCTACAATTACAACTCGCTATTGAAGCGGTTTTTCGCAGCTGGAATATTCCCCGCGCAATCACTTATCGGCGTATTAATGAGATACATGGTTTATTGGGTACGGCAGTGAATGTGCAGTCCATGGTGTTTGGCAATATGGGTGATGAGTCCGGGACCGGCGTTGCCTTTACCCGTGATCCTTCAACCGGAAAGAATGAATTTTTTGGCGAGTTCCTTATCAATGCACAGGGTGAGGATGTTGTCGCTGGTATTCGTACGCCTTTGCCGGTCAAAGCAATGAAAAAATGGCGTCCTGATATCTATTGGCAATTACTTGAGGTCAAAAAGATACTGGAAGCTCAATACAAGGACATGCAGGATATCGAATTCACGATCGAGCGCGGCAAGCTTTTTATATTGCAGACTCGAATCGGGAAAAGAACGGGTACGGCAGCCGTCAAGATCGCAGTTGACCTGGTCAAGGAAAAAAGTATTACACAAAGTACAGCCCTGTTACGTGTTCCTGCCAACGATTTAAATCAACTTCTGTTGCCTTCGTTTGATCCAAAAGCAAAACGGAATGTACTTGCGACGGGATTACCTGCATCACCGGGAGCAGCATCGGGTTATCCTGTCTTTACGTCAGATGAAGCGGTATCGCGGGCTGAAAATGGAGAAATCGTTATTCTGGTAAGACGTGAAACCAGCCCGGAAGATATTCATGGCATGCATGTAGCTGCAGGAATACTGACTTCTACCGGAGGTTCGACCAGTCATGCCGCAGTTGTTGCCAGGGGTTGGGGTAAATGTTGTATCGCCGGGGCAGGTAATTTAAACATCGATGTCAAACGTAAAAAAATACAGGTGAACGGGGTCACCATAACAGGAAAGGATATTATTAGTATCGACGGGACGAGCGGTGAAATCATATTGGGTGATGTACGCAAATGTCCTCCTAATTTTTCAAAAGAATTTAAGATATTGATGAAATGGGCGGATAAAAAACGGAAGTTATTAATTCGTACCAATGCCGACTCACCCAGGGATGCAAAAATCGCCCTTGACTTTGGTGCAGAAGGTATTGGACTTTGCCGTACTGAACATATGTTCTTCGGCGACCAACGAATCATTGCGATGCGTCAGATGATACTTGCTGACAATCAACAGGATCGTCGTATTGCCCTGAAAAAAATCCTGCCATATCAGCGTAGGGATTTTGAAGGTATTTTCACTGTTATGAAGGGATTGCCTGTCACAATACGGTTGCTAGATCCGCCATTGCATGAGTTTTTGCCTCAGGACGAAAAATCCCAAAGACAATTGGCTCGTAGCATAAAAGTACCGGCGGAGAAAATCATCAAAAGGGTAAACCAGTTACATGAAGTCAATCCGATGTTGGGGCATAGAGGTTGTCGATTAAGTATTACTTATCCAGAAATTCTCGAAATACAAGTCAGGGCAATTACAGAAGCTGCAATTAATTGCCGTAGGAAACGTATTGATGTGCGACCAGAAATCATGATCCCGTTAGTTGGGATAGAAAGTGAATTATCTGTATTACGTAAACTTGTGGAAAATACGATTGCAAGGATAAAACAGAAAAAAAAGTTTAAAGGCAATCTGGATATTCCTATAGGTACCATGATCGAAATACCAAGAGCGGCACTGACGGCAGATGAGGTTGCAGCACATGCTGATTTTTTCAGTTTTGGTACCAATGATCTTACTCAAATGACTTTTGGTTATAGTCGAGATGATATAGGTACATTCATTCCCGAGTATTTGAATGCGAGAATATTGGAGAAAAATCCTTTTCAAACAATCGATACTATTGGTGTGGGCCAACTGGTCGAAATGGCTGTGAAGAAAGGCAGGATAGCAAAACCAAAACTTAAATGTGGAATTTGTGGCGAACACGGGGGAGATCCAGAATCTATTGTATTCTTTCAATCGGCTCAATTAAATTATGTTTCTTGCTCACCATTTCGAATTCCGATAGCCAGACTTGCTGCAGCTCAGGCCGTGTTGCTGGCTCAGTAAAGCCGAATATCTCGATAAGATTAATATTAACCAGGGTGAATATATGATAATTCTAGTTGCTGTAAAACGCGTCGTTGATTACAACGTCAGGGTTCGTCCTACGGCAGATCAGACCGGGGTAGGGTACTGACAAGTTGAGTTGTATTGAGTGATAATCGCTGGATGAATATCAGAACATCACTGTACAAGCGATACCGATTTCCCACTGAAATCATTCAATATGCCGTATGGCTCTATCATCGGTTCAATCTCAGTCATCGAGATATCGAAGATCTGTTGGCAGAAAGAGGTGTTGAGGTGAGCTATGAGTCGATTCGTTTGTGGTGTAACAAGTTTGGACCAAAATACGTCAAGCGCTTGAAGCGTCGGCATCAGGGATTCGGCGACACTTTCTACGTAGACGAAGTGTTTGTAAAGATCCAGGGTAGACAGCAGTATTTATGGCGAGCGGTCGACCAGGACGGAGAGGTGGTCGATGTATTTCTGCAGGCACGACGTGACGGTAAGGCAGCTAAGCACTTTTTTAAACGTGTGCATGGCGAATTAGTAATTTAAGCTGCAACTGGTGTTTGAAACAATCCAGCACAATGTAATTTCCATGTATAGCGATCAAGATTGATCAATTCCCTAGAGGTTTTACCATAACGTTCACTGGGAGCATCACCTTCCAGTTGTAGGGCGCAATAACCTCATCTGTTCCTATAGTCATTCATAGTGCCGTGTGAAAAACTCCGGCTAGAGCAATAACAAGCAGGAGTCCAAAATGATCCAATGGTTGGCCCGAGCCATTACGGTATGTTTCAAATCGAAAGCTCAACTGATGGCCGAGAATCTGTGTCTTCGGCAGCAGTTGGTCATCCTCAAACGACGTCAACCACGACCCTGTTTGCGAGATACAGACCGGTGCTTCTGGATATTAGCTTGCCGCTGGTTTGCCGGGTGGGGAGATGCACTGATTGTTGTCCAGCCTGAGACGGTTCTGGGTTGGCATCGCAGGGGTTGGAAGGCTTACTGGCGCTGGCGATCACAGCGATTTGGAAGAGGCGGGCGCCGTCGCATCGACCCGGAACTGCGGGGACTGATCCGTCGTATGGCTCGTGAAAATCCACTATGGGGTCAGCGCAGAATTCAAGCGGAGCTGGATCGACTTGGGTTCAAGGTCTGCGCCCGTACTGTAGCCAAGTACATGCGCAAACCTTACGATGGCACACCCTCACCGGGTTGGCGATGCTTCCTGGAGCAGCATGCCAAAGCAATTTGGGCGTGCGATCTCTTCACTGTACGTACGATTTGGTTTCGTACATTGTACGTATTCTTCATCATCGAACATGGGACCCGGAAGGTTGTCCACGCACGTGCGACTGCGCATCCAACAGCGCAGTGGCTGGCGCAGCAGATGACGGAAGCCTGCGGAACCGATCGCGAGTTGCCACACTATCTGATTCATGACCGTGATGGTTGCTACGGAAATGCCTTTAATCGGCGAGTTCAAGCGCTTGGGATCAAGCAGATCCGAACTCCCGTGAAGGCCCCGAAAGCGAATGCCATCGCAGAACGATGGATAAGAACAGTTCGGGCGGAGTGTTTGGACCACCTGTTTATCTTCGGTTAACAGTACCTGCAACAGTCATTGAATGAATACGTGGCTTATTACAATCAATGGCGACCACATCGAAGTCTTGGTCAAAGAGCACCATGTAAAAAAATGGTCGAGCAGATCGAGAAATCAACCAGCCAGATAGTAGCGGATCCTGTCTTAGGTGGGCTGCACCATGTTTATCGGTTCGCTGCTTAACGGTGCCAGATTGAATTATTGCGCCCTACAACCCTCGTTTAGGGTCTTATCAAATCCTACTTTATCGGAAAATGCAGAGTTAAAATAAGTGTTTTCATCCGGCGAAGTTCAATAAAAGAAGCATCAAACAAAGCAGTAAAAAAATAAACACCAAAACAAATGTAGTTGGCCTCATTGATTGGGAAGTATTAAACTCAAACTCTTTTACGAATTTGCCGACTATATCTCTTCGTTCCTTGCGAGCATCTTTAGGGAGATGCGGTGTGTGGGTAAAAAGCTGTCCCATCGTCATGTTGATGCGCATGTGAACATTGACTGCCCAACCCGACGCTTCTAAAAGACTACTCATATCCCTTTTACGTATCTTTACAAAACCTGCGAATATGCTGGGTAATAAAAAAACCATCGCCAAACCCAACAAAGCAATCAGGACTTGAACGGGTTTCACCTCCGAAAGAGCTTTGGTAATGTAGGCAAAAGACGACCCAAGAGCTGCAATCGCGAGACCCCCACCCAACATAAGGTCTCTTATTGTCCCAGATGCACTAGCAGAAGAAGCCGTTGATACTAACTTTTCTTCGCTGGACTTAGTCATCTTTTCGATTTGCTTCCGTACAAAATCAGCGAATTTGTGGAAAGGTGCTTTCACAGACTCCGACACGCTAATAGGATTCACGATGATATCCACAACCTCAGCATCCCATTCATGTCCATCCACGGTAAAGAAAATGCCGCGTTTCCCAACACATAATCCCTCTGCATTACCCGACGTTACGGGAGCTACGATCTCAAACTTAATGTCTTTATCTTGGCGACCGGTAACCTCAACATACAACAGATACATCGAACTGCGCTGGCTTAGCTTTTTGTGGGCTTGGCGATCCCCAACGCCCATTGTGAAAGTAATTTGTCTTTCATTAATGATGAGCGTACCCATTTCAAAAAGGGCTCGGGCGTTTGGATTATAAAGATCTGCGAAACTCACAAAATTGTTTGCTAATATTATCAACCATCTTTGATAAAGGATGAGTTTTTCCAAATTTTGTATCTGGTTTAAATCATTCGCAACCGCCAAATCTTTTTTAATCAGCGCACTAACCTGCTCTCGATAGGGCTCCACAAGATAAGATCGCAGTCGATCTTGACCCAATTTTTCGACCGTACTGCCTTCCTTGTTTTCTAACCATACCCGGTAAGAACGAAAGATATTTTTTACTTTACGCCACTCGTTTTCGTTAAGCCGTTCGACGGAATCTCCAAGAGCGCGGCTTAAAACCTTCTCCTTAAGTTCGAGCAAGGAATCCACATAGACGGGATTAATTTCCCCTTCGAAATTTAACAACCCTTCTGAATTAGGTGAAGCCAAGGGGCCATCCTTCAGACGATCTATCACCTTGGCCGTATCCGTAAAATCAATTTCTTCAAGCTCCTTCTCACGAAGCTGCATCTGGGCTGCGGTTCTCTTATCGAACTTGACTAGCGCACATTGCGCAAAAAATTGATCCACCTTTTCTTCTACATTTCTTACTAAATCATACGCTTTTCGTGTATCGATTCCCCACGGCATAATTTCGGTGCACTCTTGGCCTTTAAGAATCTCACCCTGGGCTTCCCATGCTAAATAGGTTTCTGCCTCGTGGAAAAATTTCTTTAGTTCATCTTCGCTAATCCCTGGGTTACCACAAGCGTCCATTTGAGAACCCACTGTATCCATAATGGAAGTAATAAATTGTGCTAAATCAGCATTGGATGTAACTTCCGGAGGAATAATACCATCACCATTATTTGCCGCGCTCGACATAATACTTTGCACATCCCGAACCTGCGCAAGACTAATTTCATTTTTACCCGGCATGTTTAGATTGGTTAAAATAAGCTCAGCAACTGCATGCAACTTTTGGCCTTCAGGACGATGTATATCGATATCTTGAAGCCTTAGGACATCGGAACCTTCGGATAAGCGGTGGCGATCGGCAAGAACCTGAATTAGCCAAGAACATGCAGTCTTGAGCTCAGCAGGCCTGATGCGGCCGTTCCTATCTGTATCCACGTAGGCAGTAAACGCCTTATCGCAATTAAGACTGTCGGTGGGAATACTGGTAGCAGCCCAGTAGACTTCATCAAGAACTTGAATCTTCTCCAAGTCCTCCGCATTCTGAATTCTAAGTTGGTAACTGCCGCCATAATTTCTAAAGATCAGGCGTGACATGAAGAAATCTCTTCACTATCAAACACGTCATCTTTAGTAATATCTGTTCTTATCATAATTCTCCTTAGTTAAACTCAGAAAATTATTATAGGCAAGCTATAAAAAGCCCGTTATGGTGCAAAAAATAGAACGCGTACTTTCAAGCCACTTCGCGATAGTAGAAATTGAGCATACCTCCAAGGAGTTCTCTGTGTTGGATTGGATCATCGGTTGAAATTGCCACTTGCGTCGGACCAAGCAGACGGTTACCAAGGCCCTGGTGATTTCTTTCTGCGTGATAGTGCGCAATGTACTTATTGAGCGCGCGACGAAGCGAACGCACACCAAAAAGAATCATACTATCCGAACATTCGTCCTATATGGAACGCACAAATCGCTCCGCGAATGCGTTACAGTTGGGTGCTCGTATAGGACACAGAACAGACTTCACACCCTCTCGTTTCAGATGTCCTCTGAATGCATCTGTATATTTTGTATCGCGGTCCATGATGAGACACTCTTTGTTGGAAAGAAAACCGTCGCTCACGTCTGTCAGGTTGTGGGCCACCTGCTTCATGAATGCACAGTTGGGTGTTGTGGTCAACCCTGTAATGCACACGGCACGCATTGAAATATGTATGAAAACAAAACGTAATAGGTCACCAGGCCACGGGGGGTCCATACCTAAACCGTAAAGAAATCCGTAGCAGTCATAAAATCCCAATGCGCTTTCAAGAAAGTCTTCCACGAGGTGCGTTTCTTTCGCTCCGGTGCTGGTTCTATGCCGTGCCTTTCAGTATATTCTTGACCGTATTTGGTGCAATGGTGTAACTGAGATTGGCGAGTGCGCTTTGGATTCGGTCATAGACCCAAGCATCGTAAATGGGAAAGTTCTATTAATAATACATAGATAAATAATTATATTAACTTGATGTCGATATTCTTCTTAAGTTGGGGTAGTTGGTATTTTGGGCAATTATGCTTTGAATCATTAGTAATTTTTATAATGAATTGGGATGGATTCAAACATAATCAAACTTGAATTTTTCTGTATATTACGTGTCGAAGTGTCAGATCAAATCTAAACTTCTACAAATTAATAAACCGATACGAATTTTCTAAACCACATCATTTAATCTCAGCCGAATATTATCGATTGCTTAGGCAACGCTCCTTTGCGTCTTGGAAATATGCAACAGCGGTATAATTGAAATATGTTAGAGAATTTGTATCGATTCGATAATTAACTTGTCAGTACCCTTAGGTGGGTTGCACCATGTTTATCGGTTCGCTGCTTAAACGGGGGGGTGCTAGATTGAATTATTGCGCCCTACAACGGGATTATCGGCGGCATGGGACAATCGAGGACATCCGAAAAGGCGCGCAATAATTCGACTTCAACGGGAGATATTTTTTGGTCATGTACGACACTGACGGCACAGGCCTTCAGTAGTTGCGGCTTGGCCAGGGGTTTCAGCTTTGCAAGTTTTTGCAGGGAACGATCCAGACTTGAAAGACTGATTTCATTTTTTGCCACTAATTGAAGCCCACTGAATTCCAGCGTTTTTGTTGCTGCACTAAATGCTTCTTCAATATCGTTTTGATCCTGATGACCGGCATAGGCCATTACCGAGAGGATCAACCCAATTTCTTTCTTGAGCTGCCCGGGATGGGAATAGCGCGTTTTCGTGTGTGCCAGCTTGAAGAACTGCCCATCCAGATGGTTAAACAGAATTTTTTGTAACGACCATTCCAGCAGGTCGACCCTGGAATCCATTTCAATCAACGCGATCAGATTCTCCCTGAATGATTTGT
>CAZDFI010000101.1:0-9080 GCA_964504725.1 uncultured Enterobacteriaceae bacterium | reverse complement strand
TTATGCATTTCGATAAACGAGATGATTTTGTTGAGTTTCGAATGCATGCCCACGGACGCGTACGACAGTCACCCTACGACGCAGTCAGCCGTGAACAAGCAGAGCGTATGTTAAAATAGACATTGATTTGAAAATTCAGAAAGCAGACATTCAGGTAGAAATAATGATTGGTATTAACGGCTTTTTTCTGTTTATTGTAATAATCGAGAATCACTTAAAATTTGGACAATAGTTGAGTAGATATTATTCGCCATCAATTCTGCGCCAGATTCTGAAAAATGAACACGATCTACAAAATACTGTTTTGCATGGGGTAGATAAATAGCATTATCAACTAATGCGCAATTTTCTTCAGCCGCAATTTTACGTATTACATCATTATACCGAGAAAAACCGTTGAAAATTCCTTCTAGAGTCAAGCCGGGAGTAAAATATCCCAAAGAAACTAATTCTTGTTTTTGAAAATCACTTAAAGAATAAAAGATCTCAGGTTTTGTGTAATCTAGTTTTGGATCATGCAAAGTTGCAAATGTTGAAAGTATTACTTTTGAACCACCCGCTCTCGCAATATTAATTAAAATACGCATATGTTGTTCAAATGCATGCTCTGCATATTTTGGAATTGAGGATGTTCTATTTGCTGTTGCCATAAGATCATTCAGTTTCTCAAGCTTACTTGTAATTTTATTAGCTTCTAGTTTCTTGTTACGCATACGCACATAAAACATACTTTTGTTTAACATCTTAAGTATGAAGTTAGGCTCTTTATGAAATCCGTAAGGCTGCGTATGTATATGTGAATAATCCGGTCGGAATGCTATATTTTTCTGAATCGCCTTCAAGTCATTATACGCATGATATATTATTACTATATCTGGCTTAAACGGCATAACTCTTAAAGCTAAATTAGCTACACTTTGAGAGGTATCAAATCCTGGTACACCAGCATTTATGATCCTAAAACGTTTATTGGGAAAGTTTTTTTGCAATGAATTTTCAATGTGTCCTGGCCAATTTTTGTTAAATTGTAAATTAACATTAGCTGTAGTCGATCCTCCTATTGTAGCAATACGTATTTCATTGGGTAATTTATTGTATTCAAGTTCTTGACCATTAGTAAGAAAACCATATTTGTCAGTTTTGATAAAAGCTTTTGACTCTTGGTTTGGGTGACTAGTTTCAACGCTAATACTTTCTGCGAATGTAAATCCTGTGAAGGGGTGCCATTGATATACATCCTTTATTTTTCTATCATACGGCTTAAGCTCATGTAGTGATAGAGTAAAACCGTTTCCACTAACCCATGAGATTGTGCGTGTCGCTAACTCAATAGTTACAAATAGTGTAAAAAAAATAAGAACATTATAGAAAGTAATCGAAAGAATTTTGTTAATCATTTTCAACTCCATGAATATTTATTTGGCATAACGATGTATTATAGTGACCGAGCGACAGCAAGAACCAAGCGAACAGAGTGAGCATGCTCGAATACAAGGGTTATAGTTAATTGACTTAATAAATCACAAACTAATTCGTCAGCCATATCATTTATTAATGAGCATCAGAATACTAGGAATTTCAGCTTATTACCACGATAGTGCTGCCGCAGTTATTGTAGATGGCGAAATAGTTTCTGCTGCTCAGGAAGAGCGTTTTACTCGTAAAAAACATGATGCCCGTTTTCCTAGTAATGCTGTGAGTTACTGCATGGAGGAAATAGGTATTTCTTTATCTGAAATAGATTATATAGTTTTTTACGATAAGCCGCTCGTTAAATTCGAGCGCCTGCTTGAAACTTATCTTGCTTATGTTCCAAAAGGTTTTCAATCATTTGTTACTGCTATGCCTATATGGTTGAAAGATAAATTATTTTTAAAAAGCACGCTAAAAAAAGAACTCATTAAGTTAGGTCAACTGAAAGAATCCGAATTACCCCCATTACTTTTTACTGAACATCACGAATCTCACGCAGCCTCAGCATTTTATCCTAGTCCCTATCAAAAAGCGGCCGTCTTGTGCCTGGATGGAGTTGGCGAATGGGCAACGAGTTCTGTCTGGTTAGGGGAAGATAATTTGTTAAAGCCGCAGTGGGAGATAAATTTTCCCCATAGTCTAGGCCTCTTGTATTCGTCCTTTACCTATTACACAGGGTTTAAAGTTAATTCGGGCGAATACAAACTCATGGGGCTTGCACCCTATGGTGAAGCAAAATACGTAGATGTTATTTTAGATAACCTATTGGATATAAAAGAAGACGGTACGTTTCGTTTAAATATGCGTTATTTCAATTACGCCACTGGCTTGACAATGACCAATAAAAGATTTCATCAGCTATTTGGCGGCCCACCGCGACAACAGGAATCTGAATTAACACAAAAAGAAATGGACATTGCCGCATCCATCCAAAAGGTAACAGAAGAAATTATTTTACGATTAGCTAACACCGTGCATAAGGAACTCAATACAGATTACCTGTGTCTTGCAGGTGGTGTGGCCCTTAACTGTGTTGCCAATGGTCGACTATTAAGAGAAGGCCCATTCAAGGATATCTGGATTCAACCGGCGGCAGGGGATGCCGGTGGTGCACTGGGTGCTGCACTCAGTATCTGGCATAGTTATCTTGAGAAGCCACGAATGATCAATGGAACAAGTGACACCATGAAAGGTGCTTACTTGGGGGGCAGTTTTAGCAATGAAGCAATTAAACATCATCTTGACAATGCAGGAGTTATATACACTCAACTGGATGATGATGAATTGATGCCAAAGCTTGCCAAACTGCTTGACGATGGCAAAGTCATTGGCTGGTTTAGTGGCCGTATGGAGTTTGGTCCTCGAGCATTGGGTGGTCGATCGATTATTGGTGATCCTCGTAGTCCAAAGATGCAATCATTGATGAACTTAAAAATTAAATACCGGGAATCTTTCCGACCATTCGCACCAGCAGTTAAAGCAGAGAGTGTTTCTGAATGGTTTGATATCGATCGAGAGAGCCCCTATATGCTTCTGGTTGCACCAGTTAAGGAAAATAAAAGATGTAGCATGACTGAGGAACAGAAGCAGTTATTTGGAATTGATAAACTGAATATCCCTCGTTCAATAATACCCGCTATAACGCATGTCGATTATTCAGCTCGCATACAAACGATACATAAGGAAACAAACCCCAGATTTTATAATTTAATAAACCAATTTGAAGCAATAACTGGATGCCCAATTCTAATTAACACCTCTTTTAATGTAAGAGGTGAACCGATTGTTTATTCGCCTGAAGATGCCTATCGTTGTTTTATGCGCACAGAAATGGATTATCTGGTGATGCAAAATATATTATTAGATAAAGCAGAACAACCTAAACAAAAAAAAGATGAATCCTGGAAGAAAGAATTTGCATTGGATTGAATAATGATGAATCTTGAAATTGATAATCTTGACAAAAAAACGCTGCGAAACTTTGGATTCATTACCGGCGCGATCATATCCATCCTCTTCGGTCTTTTTTTTCCATGGGTTTTCAGTCATGATTTGCCAATATGGCCCTGGATTATAACCGGAATATTATGGGCATTGGCGATGTTATCTCCATTAACTCTTATGCCAGTTTACCGGACATGGATGAGGGTAGGTTATGGCCTTGGATGGATAAACTCACGCATTATACTTGGCATCATGTTCTATGTTATCTTTTTACCTTCAGGAATTGTAATGAAATTATTTGGTAAAGACCCAATGACACGTTCACTTAATAAAAAACAAATTAGTTATAGAGTACCTCATACACTAAGAAATAAGGATCATGTAGAGAGGCCTTTCTGATGTTTGATCTATTAAAAGACTTGTGGGCATTCATGAAGGAACGCAAGAAATATTGGTTGGCCCCAATAATTGTAATGATGCTTCTTTTGGGTTCATTGATCGTTTTATCCGAAGGGTCAGCTGTTGCTCCATTTATTTATACACTTTTTTAGTGGGAGAATATTTATTTAGACGTTTCCCGCTTTTTACCCATAACATCTACTCAATGGACCTCGCTGAACGTACGCTTCGTGGCCTCTTTCACGGGTGTATGGATCTTCGACCTTAGCTTTATGAGAACAGTTGTTCTCTATCAGCTAGAGGTGATTATTTTTTCCTGTTGAGGATGCGTAAACGTAAGGCATTCAATTTAATGAATCCTTCAGCATCACGCTGGTCGTAGGCACCAGCATCATCTTCAAAGGTGGCGATGTTTTCGTCAAACAGGCTGTCTGACTCTGATTTTCGGCCAGCAACCATGACGTTGCCCTTGTATAATTTAAGACGCACCGTGCCATTGACCCGAAGTTGTGTTTGGTCAATCAGTGTTTGCATGGCTTCACGTTCTGGACTCCACCAGTAGCCGTTATATATCAAACTGGCATAGCGTGGCATGAGGTCATCTTTGAGATGTGCGACTTCACGATCCAGTGTGATTGATTCAATTGCCCGATGTGCTTTTAACATGATGGTGCCGCCCGGCGTTTCATAACAACCACGGGATTTCATACCGACATAACGGTTTTCAACAATGTCAGCGCGACCAATACCATGTGCGCCACCAATTTTGTTTAGTGTTGCCAATATCGTCGCTGCTGACATGGATTCACCATTGATTTCAGTGATATCACCTTTGCGATATTCCAGTTCAATGATTTCAGCCTTGTCTGGCGCCTGTTCGGGTGAAACACTCAAGCGCCACATGGATTCTTCAGGTTCACTCCATGGATCTTCAAGAATGCCACCTTCATAAGAGATGTGCAGCAAATTCGCATCCATAGAATAAGGCGAGCCACCACCAGGTTTCTTATCCACCTGAATATTATGCTGTTTGGCATAAGCTAATAATTTTTCCCGCGAATTCAGATCCCATTCACGCCATGGCGCAATGATCTTGATGTCAGGATTCAACGCATAAGCGCCCAGTTCAAAACGCACCTGATCATTACCTTTACCAGTCGCGCCATGTGAAATTGCATCGGCGCCAGTTTCATTGGCGATTTCAATCAAACGTTTTGCAATCAAAGGTCGAGCGATGGATGTCCCTAACAGGTATTCGCCTTCGTAAATGGTATTGGCCCGAAACATAGGATAGACAAAATCACTGACAAACTCCTCAGTCAGATCATCAATATAAATTTCTTTAATGCCCATGGCTTCGGCTTTGGCGCGTGCTGGTGCGACTTCTTCACCCTGGCCGATATCTGCAGTGAAGGTCACGACCTCACATTCATATTGTTCTTCTAACCATTTCAGGATCACAGAAGTATCCAGACCTCCGGAATAGGCAAGGACAACCTTGGATAATGTGTTTTCAGTCATTAATAAAACTCCAGCAACAATGTCCTGTCAGGAAAAACGCCTGACAGGGCAAGCAAAAGGGCGCTATTGTAACCGCTCAACAATACTGCGTGAAGGGCATTTAATTTCTTGAGGGTTTAATTACCCGTGGCTTGCTGCGTATTGTCATTCCCGCGAAAGCGGGAATCCAGTAATTTGACTAGACTCCCGCTTTTGCGGGAGTGACGATCGATACCCTGTCCGCCTGCAGCAGGGTTATTCATTTAATGAATTTCCTGATTTCGTTCACAACAAAATCCGGATTTTCTGCATGTAGCCAATGACCTGCACCTTCCAGCGTAATGAATAAGGCTCTTGGAAAAAAGCTGAATATTTCTTGCTCGTAGAGATGCTTTATATAGTCTGATTTTTCACCTTTAAGGAAAAGAACAGACTTTTGGTATTGTTTCTCATGGTGGGCTGTATGAAAACCCATGAGCTCATCAATAGAAGATTGAATTACTTTTAAATTAATACGCCAGGAAAAACCGGTCTCCAATTTGTGCAGATTTTGTAGCAGGAATTGACGTAAAGATTCAGGTTGAACACTGGCTTTCAAATATTCATCAGCTTCCTGTCTACTGGATATCTGATCTAATGGCAACGCGTCGAGTGAACTGATCAGCTTATCGAAGCTATGTTGATACTGCACCGGGGCGATATCAATGATGACGAGCCTTTTAATTATTTCCGGATGCCCCAGTGCCATTTGCATAGCGACCTTGCCACCCATACTGTGTCCAACAATTGAAACTTCTTCTAAATCATGTTCTGAAATGAACTGGAACACGTCATCAGCCATATCCTGATAACTCATGGTTTCAGAGTGTTCCGATTCCCCATGGTTACGTAAATCCAGTGTAAATACCTGACATTGCTCGCTGAGTTGTCGCGCAATAGATTGCCAGTTTCGTTTCGACCCAAATAATCCATGCAGTATCAGAATGGTTTGCTTATCTTTAGAAGACTTTCCTGCATGAGGTCCTTTTGAGGATTTGAAATCCCCGGATGATTCAAAGTGATTGAAAGCTAGATGCATGGACTGAATAATATCGCATATGAAATAATATCGTATCCAGGTCGATCAAAAAAACTTAGTGAGATACCTGATTTCATGGTATTAATACCGCATATAATAATAACCAGTTCTGTCTTTAAATTTTCCTGTATGTTGAATCTCCATGACTGAAACAAAACAATCCGAATTGATGGGCGATGTTTGGGGTGGCCTGACGGCTGCAATTGTTGCCTTACCGTTGGCTCTGGCTTTTGGTGTTGCGGCCTTTGCACCTCTGGGCCCGGAACATGCCTCAACTGGTGCATTAGTTGGCTTGTTGGGTTCTATCTTTACTGGCTTTGCCGCAGCAAAATTTGGTGGCACACCTGCACAGATAACCGGCCCAACGGGCCCGATGACGGTCGTTTCTACGGCGTTTATTGCACAGATCGTGATGGTTCATGGTGCAAATTTGCCTGTTATTGCATTGCTGATGGCTTCAGGGATTGTTATAGGTGGAGCGGTTCAAATCTTGATCGGCCTGAGTGGTGGTGGCAATGTGGTTAAATATATGCCCTATCCAGTTGTCGCCGGTTTTATGAATGGTATCGCGATTATCATTTTTATCGGTCAGATAAAACCTTTCCTGGGGATCAATGGGGCCTGGTCAGAGTTTGATATCTCATTGGGCTGGGTACCGATGATGGTTGCTACTGGTACCGTTGCAGCCATTCTTGTGAGCAGTAAGATTTTCAAAGCAATCCCCGGAGCACTCGTAGGTCTTGTCGCGGGTATCGTGATTTATGTTGTTTTAGCAGCGTCGGGATTTGCACCTTTTACCAGCATGGATAATCCATTGCTCATAGGGACGGTGCCAAATCCATTTGCCAGTTGGGAACAAATGCAGCACTTGATGCCGGTATTTCAGTTTGCAGCACTTGAAAATCTTGGCTTCTCCGATTTCAAAATAGCATTTACTGCGGGTCTGGCATTGGCTGTTTTGGGCTCCATCGACTCATTATTAACCTCCTTGATTGCAGATTCAGCAACACATACACACCATGATTCACGTAAAGAACTGATTGGACAGGGCATTGGTAATATCTTGAGTGGCTTAGGCGGTGGTCTGGCCGGTGCCGGGGCGACTGTACGTACTCTGGTGAATGTCCGCGCAGGTGGGCGAACTTCACGCTCCGGTATGTTGCATTCAACAGTTATTTTTCTCGTGGTGATGGTTTTCGGCACCCCTGCTGGCTGGATACCGTTAGCTGCCTTATCAGGCATCCTGTTTTATATCGCAGTGACCATGGTTGATTATTATTCTCTGCGACTAATCAAACGTCGCAACGTCCGAAGCGAATTCTTTATCATGATTATCGTTACTGCAATAACAGTGCTGGTGGATTTAATGGTGGCTGTGGGTGTTGGTTGTGCGATCGCCGCTATTTTATTTATCACACAACAGATCAAACAACCCGTGATTCATCGCCGGGAAAGAGGCAACGAAATATTTTCAAGACGAATACGTTCTTCAGCAAAAGAAACTGCTGTTTTGAAAAAATTTGGCCATCGGACGCTTAATTATGAATTAAAAGGATCCTTGTTTTTCGGTACTACAGACGCGTTAATTAATGAAGTTGAGGCAGATCTTGAGTCAGCAGATAAATTTATTTTTGATTTCTCACGCGTAAAGGACATTGATCTCAGTGGTGTAAAGATACTGTTATCCATCATAGAAAGATTACACAGCAACAATCGACAAGTATATTTCAGTGGCCTGGTTGAGTTTGAACAGGCCACTGCATTTTCTGTTCATGAGATGTTGCAAGACATGGGTGTTATTACAGAAGTAGGCGAAGAAAATATTTTTGCAGAGCATGATATTGCCATGGAAGCTGCCGAGGAAGCGTTATTACATGAACATCATGCAGGCTATACAGAAGATCAACCTGCATTAACGCTCCTGGATTTTGAATCATTCCAGAATTTGCAAGAAGGCGAAGTAGAAAAATTCAATACGCTTTTGAAGGAACAAACCATAAAAGCAGGTGATTATCTGTTCGCGAAAGGTGCAACGGTTGATAGTTTTGTGCTTGTTCGCAAAGGCGAGTTAAATGTTTTTAAACAAGCACAAGATAAAGATGTTCGTATAGCGACAGTCAGCCCAGGCGCCATGCTGGGTTGGCGTGCATTGATGAAAGACGAGCAACGTATTACCGGTGGAATTCGTGCAGAGACGGATGTAGAAGTTTATCTGATACCAAAAGAAGCTTTGGCCAAACTGGAAGAAGAACATCCAAAGGCGCTATTACATTTCCACAGAGAGTTGCTTAAAAACGCAGTAGAACGCATGCAGGTCTTAACATCTGAATTAATTTTGCTGGAAGAACGTTAGCATTATTAATCTAATGTAAATAAAACATGGGAAGTACTCAATGAATGTGAAATTACAACAGCACCAGGCCGCGCCAAAAAAACTGAATATCGATAAATATTCAAACTGGATTATGATGTTTCCTCAGGAAATAAATTTGTTGCGTCCCTATTCAGCGGTACTCACTGAAAGAAGAACTATGATCGGGAGTAAAAAAACAGACACAAATCCTGTCGTGTGTGATTTACCGAACAAGCTGGGTAGTCATGTTGCATTTGCATGTATTAAAGGGGAACTATCCAGCTTTGAGCTACTGACCCTGGCCAGGAAGCTGGTAGCAGAGCATGATGCCTA
>CAZDFI010000100.1:4292-9082 GCA_964504725.1 uncultured Enterobacteriaceae bacterium | reverse complement strand
AAGATCCATTTATCGAGTCGGTCATTCCCTCAGCCTGGGATCCAACAGTCGCACCTCCCGGTAAGCACTGGATGTCGAATTTCATTCAGTATTGCCCACCCAAGCTGGCTGACGGACCGTGGACGCCTGAGAAACGTGATGAATTTGGCCAGACCGTCATCGACAAGATCGAAAGGTATAGTCCGGGCTTCAAAGATCTGATCGTACACATGGAGGTACGTACACCCCATGAAATTGAACAGGAAATCGGTTTGACGGAGGGAAATATATTCCAGGGAGAACTGACGATCGATCAGTTGTTCTTTAACCGTCCATTTCCAGGTTTTGCACAATACAGAATGCCGGTTAAAAACATGTATATGTGCGGGTCTTCAACACACCCAGGTGGCGGTGTATCTTCTGCCTGTGGTGCCAATGCGGCACGAGAAATTTTGAAGGATTTAAAACGGGCGAATACAGTTCCAGTAGATGACTTTTATGATGAATAACTTATGAATATGACTGATCCATACGCAGGTGAAAAATTAATAGAATCACCTTTCTATCCCCGGGAGGAAGTTTTCAACATCCGTAATGCCTGGGCATCGTGGAATGGTTACAAATTTGCCGAATATTACTATGATGCAGAATACGAATACTTTTGTGTACGTAATACCTGCGGTACATACAATATTTGCCCGATGCAGAAGTATCTTGTGCGTGGTAGTGAAGCGGAAGCGATGCTGAATCGAATGGTTACCAGGGATATTTCAAAAATGAAGGTCAACCGCGTGACCTACGTAGTGTGGTGCACTGCTGAAGGTCGGATGGTCGATGATGGCACCATTTTCAAACTGGCTGAAAACGAATTCATGCTGACCTGTGGCAGTCCCTGTGTTTCCTGGTTGGAAAGGAGCGCCTATGGATTTGATGACTTAACAATCACGGATATGTCCGATGAAATTGCCGGATTGTCTTTGCAAGGGCCGACCTCTTGTGCCGTTCTAAAAAAGATGGGTATCACGGGTGTTGAATCATTAAAGCCATTTAATATTCTCCACTCCCCCTTCAAGGGTGAGTCACTCATGGTTTCGCGCACGGGTTTTACCGGCGACCTGGGTTATGAGTTGTGGATCAAACCGGAGCTGGCACTGGAACTCTGGGATGATCTTTACGCAGCCGGTTCAGACTATGGCATACACCCCTACGGTGAAGAAGCAACAAATATGACGCGCCTGGAAGCTGGTTTCATCATGCCGGGGATGGAATTTAATGAAGCACTGAAGACAGTTCATTTCGAACATGATCAAACGCCATTTGAATTAAATCTTGGCTGGCTTGTTGATTTTAGCAAGTCACACTTTAACGGAAGAAACGCATTGTTACAGGAAAAAAAGCGGGGCCCAAAATACACCCTAACCAAGCTTGACATCGAGGGTAATAAGCCTGCTATTGGATCTTTTTTGTACAATAGTAAGCGTTGTAATCAGGATATCGGCTATGTTACATCGGCTATGTGGTCACCGGCCGTCAAGGCCAATATCGCCCTGGCCATGATCAGAACAAAGTATTTACAGGGAGAAATCTGGGCAGAAATCAATTACGAGAAAGAATTGCGCCATTACAGCAAGGTGGCCCAATGCACCGTCAGTCAGAAACCTTTCTGGGCGCCATCCAGAGCACGAGCTACACCACCTCATGAACATTAGAGTTCGAATAAATCAATAAATTTTTATGGGGATGAATATGCTACACAAGATATTCATCATCATTTTTGGCATCATTACTCTCGCTTCATGTAATGATGAGCATGAACAAACACTATCATCTGAGAGCTTAGTCCAACAGATAGCCGATCATGTATTTCTTGACGGTTATGTTTATTCCGCTGACGCAAATAGAACAATTGCTCAGGCAATTGCTACAAAAAATAACAAAATCATATTTCTTGGTGAGAACGAATCGGCAAGTAAATACATCGGTAAGATTACAACAGTACATCATCTAGATGGAAAGATGATGATGCCGGGCCTGCATGATGCGCATATTCACCCTTTTGGCATTATCGACATTGACCAATGTGACCTGAAGAGCGAACCCGTTAGCCTTAATGATATGGTGCCATTACTTAAAGATTGTATAGAGCAGTATCAATTAGTCAGTGGTGAATGGCTTATTGTTGATCAATGGAGTTTTTCTATTGGTAATTCACCTTCTAAAGAATTTCCTACAATACGAACCGCTTTGGATGCTGTTTCTAAACAACATCCGATCGTACTTCTTGGAAATGACGGTCATCATTCGGCATTTAATAGCACAGCACTGGCGCTTGCCAGAGATCTACAAGGCAATACACAAGGTTTATCTAAAGAAACATTAAATACACATTTCGCAAATTGCAGTAATTTCATTGGTGTTGATCGCGCTGGCGAGCCTAATGGTGCTGTTGATGAAAAGGCCCGTTATTTATTCGGTCTTACCGAGGCAGAAGTGTGGGGATTGCAATCTGTGTCAGATGACAGCATGCAACGAATCGCTCAGCGATTATCTGAAAATGGCATCACATCAGTTGTAGACGCATCTGTCTTTCCGGATGGGGTTGAGATTTATGACGGTTATCTCAACAAACATGCTCCATCATATCGATTAACCGCTGCTTTATTCCAGGATCCTAATACATGTCTAACTGATAACCTTGATGAGATAGATATCGAAGGAATTGTAAGCAACCTGGCAAAGGTAAGAGACAAATACAATAGCCATCCGTTTATAGACGCAAGCCTGGCAAAAGTATTTGTCGATGGAGTGAGTGAAGGCAATCCTCTTGCCAATCCACCGACCTTACCAAATGCTGCTTCGCTGATTGAGTATAAGCAACCCATGTTCAATATTGATCTTGAAAACGAAACGGCTGAAATTACAGGATATGTAAATACAGATAGTGATATATGCAACAAGGTACGTTCGGATCCAGCTATCTATGCTGACTTAACTACATTTGTTGATAAGTTTGGTCATCTGCCTGCCCAATGTAATAAAAGCAAGGGCACATTCGAAAATAGTGCGGCTTTTATAGAACGTTATATGACGGAATTAAATAAACAGGGTTTTAGAATTCATGCGCACACCGTTGGCGATCGAGCGGTGCGTAAGGCATTGGATATCTTTTCCAGTTTTGGCACGGAGGAAGAAGTAAAGAACAAACGATTCAGCCTCGCCCATGCACAATATATCCACCCTGATGATATAAAACGTATTGGCGATCTCGGTATATCTATCGCCTTCACTTATGCCTGGTCTGAACCATACCTGCAGTATGATTTAAGCACGATACCATTTATTGATGAAGTGAATGGAATAGAAGACCTCTACAATGAAAATCATTACTCTATAAAATATTACTATCCAGCAAATAGCGTTAAGTTAGCTGGCGGTTATCTAACTGCAGGCAGTGATGCCCCTGTAGACACTCGAGACCCGAGACCATTTGCAAATATGCAAATTGCGATTACGCGTGCTACCCCGGAAGGACAAATCATGGCGCCACAAGAGAGAGTGAGTATTCATGATGTTATTTCTGCGTATACGATTAATGGTGCTCGGGCAATCGCTCAAGACCATTTGTTCGGTTCAATTGAAGTTGGAAAATACGCTGATTTGATTATTATCGATCAAAACATCGTCGAATTGGCAGAATCCGGGCAGGCAAATAGAATCGCTGAAACAAAAGTTGATTTGACCATGTTTGATGGGAATATCGTCTATACAAAATAGCTCATATGCCTAGTCATCAAAGAAGCGCTTTTAGGCATCGGCATCCGCTGCTAGTTTTTGGGCGTTTACAAGAGGTTCTGCCAACGCCGACTTGCGTCTTTGCATATAAAAGAAAACGCCAAAATATAAGAGCATTGCGACCAGTGTCATGCTACCACTGACAACGAACATGGTGCTGTAACCCAGGCCAGCATCTAACACTGATGCTGAGATATTGGGGCCGACAAATTGCCCAAAACCCTGAACACATGGCAGTAGTGCCACCAATGATCCGGTGCGATCCATATGTGAAAGCATCCCCGATTGGAAAATATCGACAAATGTCCACAATGTAAAAAACAGAAACACACTCATCATGAAATTAAATTCGGTAACGCCGACAGCGAGCCACATAACTACGGCTGTCATTAGCAACAGGGAACTAAATAGTGGTTTGAATAAACCAAAGCGTGTGCAGACAAGCGCTATGGCACAACCAACAAGTGCGGCAAGGGAGGACCATGTCAGGACGGGCCCTGTCCACTCCTGGGAAACACTGTCCGCAAATGCAGCCAGTTCAATATAGGTGTAATAACCGCCGATATTGATGTAGGTAAAACAGACTGCTACCAGGCACAGCACGGGCAGGATTTTAGGCACATGCCAGTTTTGAAAATGATCTTCAGCCTTTTCCTGTTGTACCAGTTCTTCGGTATTTGAAGGTCTTGTCGGTACCCAATGAATAAAAAATGCACAAACAGCAGACAAACAAATAAAAAACAGGTAAATCTCGTTCATTGATAGTTTGGGTAATATATGCAACTCCGCAGCCGTTGAAAAGGCAAAACCGAATAACAGCATATTGAATGCATTCACCGGTTTTGTGGTGCCTCCCAGTGAAACTACTGCAACGGCTGTGAAAATACCGCTGCCAATTCCGGCTGCGACCCTAAGCCACAATACTTGTTCGTATTCGACAAACACCATGCACAAGGCATTGGCAGCGATGGTCAAAATCACACCCGCCATCACCAGGATCCGCCGGTTAACACGGGCGA
>CAZDFI010000100.1:495-4282 GCA_964504725.1 uncultured Enterobacteriaceae bacterium | reverse complement strand
CGGGCGACTGTAAATGCGGCGAGGATTGCGCCAAGTGAGAATCCCCCCAGATCGGCTCCCCAGATTCTTCCAACCTGTACCTCGGTGAAACCCACCTTCGCTACCAGGGCAGTACTTAGTACTGGGACACTCACCATCACTGAGTAACCTACCAGTGCCATGAATATAGCGATAGAAATAGAACGCCAACCATCAAATATATTGTAAGTGGGTCCAGTGTTAATAGAGTCGCTTGTCATTCATCACCTCAGATATGTTTCGGTGTTATACATCACTAGTAATATGTTTCAGGTTATAGCAGTTATTCATACCGAATGTAACCGTACGGGAATGGAGCAAAAAATAATTGGTAAACTTCAGTTTTATGCCAGGAAAACAGTTAATTGGACAAACTGATATCTTTACAAATAATACATTGAGCACGTTCTCTGGTTTCCACGCTGTCATAGCCGCCATTGATTCTGAACCCACTGGTGACAGCCAAGTCGCACTTATTGATATGCAGGGGCATACGTTAGGGTATAGGTGAAATCATATTCGGTTAGTGCGTTGGATTGGTGTTGTCAGCCATAAGCTGAAGATCACAAATCAGGTGTGGTGCTTGAGAATTTCTAAAAGCGGGCCCAATTGTTTCTCATATTGCTTCCATCTATTTATAGAACTTTTATAGATAGGTTTACGTACCTGTAAATTACTTGCTGTCCTGATTGCCCGTTTGTTTTTGTCAAATTCCAGACATTTTTCATCCCACTCCAATCCAAGATGCTCGATTAATTGCCGACTAACTGTTTCCTGATTCGCAACCAGTTCTTCATACTGCACATCAAAGATTTCATCGGGGAAAAGACTGCACCAGTGCGCCATCAATCTTTCGTAATCTAAATAATGTTGTCCTAATTCAGTCATATCGAAGGAGTAATGATGACCTTGGGGGAAACATAGACTAAAGATGGATGTGCATGTATCTAAGGCATTGCGTTTACAATGAATGATTCGTGCTTTTGGAAACAACGTTTTAATGAGCCCAATATTGAAGTAATTACCTGGCATCTTGTCAGTAATACGTTTTGCATTTTGTGAATAACCTTTTAATTCTTTTAAATACTTTTCAGAAAATTGGTTTGCCATTACATTATTTAATTGAGATAAGCATTCCGGATACGGACTTGATGCTTCAAATTGTTTGGCAATATCGCTACCAAAACGTGAAAAAGATATAAGTTCACCCGCTCCATACACCTGTGGATGACTTGAAACGATCTGTTCAGTCAGCGTTGTCCCCGAGCGAGGCATACCGACAATGAAGACGGGCAACTCTGAATCAGACCCAAATGCAGCCTTTTCCTGAAAATAATGTTTTGAATAACTGGCAATCAATTTGTCGACATAAATAGAATGATTTTGTGAATCATAGGTAATCGATTTACGTCTAAGCGAATTGGCCTTGAGACTGTGTTCAAATGCCTTGGTATAAGATTTAGCATCGTTATAAAGATTGCCCAGTGCAAAATGGTAATGCATAGCATCTTTTTCCGGTACCGTAGGATTTGATAATAGTTCTTCAATGATAGATGCTTGTTCTTGTTTTGGATTAATCGTTGATAGATTACGGTGCGCCTTGGCAAAGTCAGGCTTGATGGCAAGTGACCGTTCATATTGTGATATGGCGTCTTTTAGTTGTCCCAGTTGCTGATGGGCATTTCCCAGGTTGTTATGCGTCTCGGCATCGTCAGGTTGGATGGCAAGTGCCTGTTCATAATGGGCAATGGCGTCTTCCGTTCTGTCCAGTATAACGAGAGAATTTCCCATGCCGTTATGCGCCTCGATATAATCAGGCTTAATGGTGAGCGCCTGTTTAAAATGGACAAGGGCGTCTTCAAGTCCTAGTCGATCCAGTCGGTCCAGTCTCTTGAGGGCATACCCCCAGTTATTATGCGCCTCGGCATAGTCAGGCTTGATGGCAAGTGCCTGTTCATAATGGTTAATGGCTTCTTCCGGTTGGCCCGATTCCTGAAGGACATTACCAATGTTGTTATGCGCCTCGGCATAGTCAGGTTTGATGGCAAAGGCCTGTTCATAATGGTTAATGGCGTCTTCCAGTCTGCCCAGCTCCTGAAGGGCATTGCCCATATTGTTATGCGCCTCGGCATAGTCAGGCTTGATGGTAAAGGCCTGTTCATAATGGTTAATGGCTTCTTCCAGACGGTCAAGTTCCTTGAGAGTAATCCCATTGTTGTTATGTGCCTCGGCATAGTCAGGCTTGATGACAAGGGCTTTTTCATAGCAGGAAATGGCGTCTTCCGGTCGGCCCAGTTCCCTGAGGGCATTGCCCATATTGTTATGCGCCTCAGCAAAGTCAGACTTGATGGCAAGTGCCTGTTCATAATGGGCAAGGGCATCTTCCTGTCGGCCCAGTTCCTGAAGGGCGATCCCCAAGTTGTTATGTGCCTCTGCATAGTCAGGCTTAATGGCAAGGGCCTGTTCATAACGGGTAATGGCTAATTCGAAATTACTTATAGCTCGATAAGCTTTACCACAGTTATAATAAAAATCTGGCACCTTAGGATTTACTTTTATTGCCTTTTCAATCAGGTTAACAGCAATTTCATTTTTGCCCATCTGGAGAGCTACAAAACCCAATAAATGCAAAGCATCAGGATGCCGGGGTTGTTCTTTTAAGACAGATTGATAAATGGCTTCCGCCTCTATCAACCGACCTGCTTGATGAAGTGCCAAACCGTTCTGTAATAAATCCGATTTTGTTTCCCCGTGCATATTCTAATAGTTGCTGTAAGTATGAATTATTAAGTAATTACAATTTAGCGTATCAATATCACACAATATATTAAGACAATTGAGGAATGTTTACTAATAGCAGGGAATTGTTAGCGTCTGCGATATGACGTTAGGCTTTGTAGTGTGAATACTTTATGTCCTTGTAGTAGGCCAATCGTCATGCGGTAAGTAATTCTGGATCCAGGTATCTTAAACATGAAGATATTCTCTGCATCATCAAGTACCAATTAGCTCATCTTGTTTACGTGTTTATGTGTCCCTGCTCAGAATTCAATCCAGGTAGTTTTAAGCTCGGTGTAATCATCAAAAGCGTGCATGGATTTATCACGACCATTGCCAGATTGCTTAAAGCCACCAAAGGGGACAGTAATATCACCACCAAAATAATTATTAATTCCCATTGTTCCCACGCGCACGGCCTCGGCCACAGTTAATGCGGTACTGATATTTTGACTCCATACAGCTCCAGCCAAACCATAGATAGAATCATTTGCTATTTGAATGGCTTGTTCCGCTGTTTTGAATGTGATGACTGACATAACCGGACCAAAAATTTCTTCCTGCGCAATTCTCATTTGATTATTAACACCAGTAAATATGGTTGGCTGATGATAAAAGCCCCCGGTTTTTTCCATAACTCTTAAGCCACCAAAGACACAGTTAGCGCCTTCTTTATTGCCGATATCAACATAGTCACTGGTGGTTTTAAACTGCCCTTCATCTACCAATGGCCCCATAGCCGTATCAGGATCCAGCGGATTACCCGGCATCCAGTTGTTTGCGTTAGCAATAACTGTCTCCATGAATTCATCATGTATTTTTTCTTCAACAAGTAAACGCGTACCTGCTGTACAAGTTTGGCCACTGTTATAAAAAACTGCTGTGGCTGCCATTGATGCCGCGGCACCCAGATCAGCATCAGCAAAAATAATATTGGGGCCCTTTCCACCCAATTCTAGAAACGTACGTTTTAAATTTGATTGACCGGCAT
>CAZDFI010000100.1:0-485 GCA_964504725.1 uncultured Enterobacteriaceae bacterium | reverse complement strand
TTTGTCCATCGATATCCATATGTAATGATAAATGAGCTCCTAATTTTCCACCGGATCCTGGCAACACATGCAACACACCATCAGGTAAACCAGCTTCAGTAGCCAATTGAGCGATACGCAAAGCTGTTAACGGTGTTGAGGATGCAGGTTTTACTATGACAGAATTACCAGTAGCCAAAGCAGGTGCAATTTTCCATGCTGTTGTTGATAACGGAAAATTCCACGGTACTATTGCTAATACTACACCGAGTGGTAAGCGTGTTATCAGTGCCAGTGTTTTATCAGGTGTTGGGGCTATTTGTTCATAAACTTTATCAATGGCTTCGCCGCTCCAACGAATTGTTCTTGATGCAGCAGGGACATCTACATTTACTGTATCGTTGATAGGTTTGCCAACATCCAATGTTTCTAACAATGATAATTCCTGGGCATGCTTATCAATTAACTCAGCCCAACGTACCAGCACTTTTTTTCGATCAGCTGGA
>CAZDFI010000099.1:4948-9155 GCA_964504725.1 uncultured Enterobacteriaceae bacterium | reverse complement strand
AGTCACTAATTAACATGAAGATCGGGAGCGATAGAATGATTTCGAGTACTAATAATGCTGAACTTCAATCAACACAAGACACTGTGTTTATTGTTGATGATCAGACTACAAGTCGCATTATTATGGAAAATATTGCAAAAACAATCGGAGATAACATTGATGTAAAATGTTTTGATAATGCTACAGATGCACTTTTGGAAGCAGAATCATCGACACCAGATCTGGTATTAACTGATTATAAAATGCCTAATATCGATGGCGTTGAGTTTATAAAAAGACTAAGGAAAAGTGCTAATTGCCAGGACATCCCCATTGTAATCATTACCGCGCTTGATGATAAAAATGCCCTTTATATGGCACTGGAAGCTGGTGCAACCGATTTTCTTGTAAAACCGGTTGACCCTCACGAATGTAGAGCACGTTGCCATAACTTGCTTACCATGCAAAGACAGAGAATGATTATTAAAAATCATGCAAACTCACTTGAGCAAAAAATAAAGGAAGCGACCGACCAAATACTTTTACGTGAGATGGAAACCCTTTCAAGACTAGCCAGAGCTGGTGAATTCAAAGGCAAAATATCGGGGAGAAATTTAATTCGCATGGGAAATTTCACTGGCATTATTGCAGAAGAAATTGGCCTTGAGGAAGAGAGAAGAAAGATTCTGGAAATTTCATCGACTATGCATGACATCGGTAAGATAGGGATCCCTGATAGTATTCTGATGAAGGAAGGCCCTCTGGAAGAAGAAGAGTTTGATATTATGAAAGGACATTGTCGCATGGGTCATGAAATCCTGAAAGACAGTCCCTCTCCTTATTTACAAATGGGTGCAGTCATCGCCCATCAACACCATGAAAAATTTAATGGCTCAGGTTACCCGCATGGTTTGAGGGGAGAGGAAATTTCTATCGAAACACGAATATCTTCGGTTGCCGATGTATTCGATGCTCTCATTACAAAACGTTCATATAAAGAAATCTGGCCACTTGACAAGGCATATGATTATATTCTAAACGAAAGGGGAGAACATTTTGATCCTGAATGTGTAGATGCTTTCTTTGAACAGAAAGAAAAAATTAATGAAACAATAGAGTTATTAAATGACAATCCAATGAATAACGAATTTTTATCATAACAAGCATTTAAAGCACGAAATACATATTTTTAATGCAAGATTTAAACAAGCAATCGCCAGGTAGTACTCCTTCAACTGAACGTGAACAATCGACTGTCAGGTTGATCAGCTTGAGCGTCATTTTAATATATACAATGTTTTGCTACTTCAATGATCTGATGAGTAAAACGATAATTATAATTTATTTACTCTCCGTCCCATTTTCCCTGGCCATTCTGTTTTGGGTGATCTCAAAACCCCAGGTAAATCACCTGCGACGTATGTTAGGTATGCTGGCAGATTTGGGCACGATAACTGCGGCCATGAGTTTGTCTGGCGCGGCTGGCAGTCCCTTGTTTTTGTTTTACCTCTGGATAACTTTTGGTAATGGTTTCCGTTACGGAAAAACTTATTTATATATCAGTATGTACCTGAGCATTTCCGGTTTTTTACTGGTAATCGTTTTAAACCCATTCTGGTCACAACAGCTATTCCTTGCTGTCGGCCTATTGCTTGCCTTGTTTGTTTTACCTGTCTATGTTGCCTCTCTCCTGAAAAGATTACAGGCAGCCATAGAACAGGCTGAAAAAGCGAATAAGGCAAAAAGCCAGTTCCTCGCCAGTATGAGTCATGAGATACGTACACCATTAAATGGTGTTGTTGGCATGAGTGATATGCTCAGCTTGACCAGGATGAGCAGGGAACAGAAAGAAATTGTTACCATATTACAATCCTCGGCCAAGACACTGCTCGCATTAATTGAGGACATTCTTGATATATCAAAAATCGAGGCCGGGAAAACAGAACTGGAAATTGTTGATTTTGATCTACATGGACTCATGAACTCCATTGTCAAAATGCTATTTCCACAGGCAGAATCAAAAGGCATTTCATGTAAACTCCATATCGCAGCTGATATTCCATTCAAATTGAATGGTGATTCCACACATCTCAGTCAAGTGCTGATCAATCTGATAGACAATGCAATTAAGTTTACTGAAGAAGGTTCTGTTGAGGTAAATCTCACTACACGGTCATTGCAAAAAAATATTATAAGACTGAGGTTTGAAATAATTGACACGGGAATAGGCATCTCCGATGAGGAACAAAAAAAGATATTTGAAACATTTACTCAGGCTGATCAATCAATCAACAGAAAATTTGGTGGCACAGGTCTGGGGACAGCAATCTCAAAAAAACTTGTTAGCCTCATGGGCGGCACAATCGGTGTCAAGAGTGAACTTAATCAGGGAAGCACATTCTGGTTTGAATTGGAATTTAACAAACAAGCTAATTTGCCAGAAGATATTAATGACAAACCAATTATCTCCAGTTCACCCAACTTACTCTTGATAGCAACAGCCGGGAATCGACATGCTTCACTCGTGCAACACCTAACTGACTGGAATTTCAAATGGGAACATGCCGAAAACATGGAAGATGCTTATCTTATGTTAAGGGATGCTGTTGATAATGGGAGCCCGTATGACGTCGCATTAATTGACCATCAAAATATGGGAAATAATATTGACACGTTCGCACAGAAAATATTTACAACTCCACAATCAAGACAAACTAACTTGATATTGATTAGCCATGAAAATCTGAATCCCAACAGAAAAAATATTTTACTTTCATCAGGTTATTTCTGCATTCTAAAATCACCTATTGAAAAAAGACTCCTCTTTAATGCCCTACATGCGACGAGTCTGGATCAATCAGAAAATAATAATGTAACCCGTCTGGTTAATTTTGAATCAGGCATATCTAATACAGAACCACTGGATATCCTTGTAGGTGAAGACAACCCAACAAACCAAAAAGTTATTCGCACGATCCTTGAATATGCTGGCCACAATCCGGATGTTGTTGAAAATGGAAATGAAGTTTTAAACGCCATTGAAGAAAAAAAATATGACTTGGTTATTCTTGATATGCATATGCCTGAAATGGATGGCATTGAAGCAGCAAAGATGCTTCGCTTCATGCAGAGCGGTCGTGAAAAACTCCCTATTATCATGCTGACAGCAGATGCAACGATAGATGCTATCAGGGCCTGTGAAGATGCCGGTATTGATATTTATCTAACAAAACCGATTGAGTCGGAAAAATTATTAGCTACGATCGCATCACTTTCACCCAGGAAACAAAAAACGGGCAGACCTCGCTCCTCTGTAGATTTGCAGACGATTGACTATGAGAGCCTTAACAAACTTGCTTCACTGAGCAAGAGCGTTGATTTCATGAATAATTTGATTTTCGGCTTCCTGGAAGATACCGAAAAACTAATCAATCAAATTGATCTGGCGATTGAACAGGTGAACTTCGACACTATTCAAAATTATTCACATGCTATTAAGGGTAGCGCACGTAGTGTAGGCGCTACATCATTGGCCAAATGCGCTTCCCTTATAGAAGACCAAGCCCAGACGGGGGCTTTATACAAACTTCCCGCACTATCTTCGGAACTTCATCATGAATATAACCTGACCCGATCAGCACTCATCGAATATATTAAAACCCTCGATTCAGCATCACTCTAATTAAATATAAATAGTCTTAACCAAAATGCCGAATCTTGTCTGCAGCATCATTATATGGTGCTGAAAACTTATCCTGTGCATTAACGAGTCGTTCCATAAGACGTAAATCACGTTCTGTTATATTCATAGCAACATCCACCCAATAAGCACAAACATCCATCATATCCTCCCATGAAATGGGATGTACCATTTGGTGCACGCGTTGCATGGCAAGATATCCATTACGACGGCTGGAGTTTTCTTTTATGTAAGAGTAAACAGCTGCCTTGCCTCTACCTTTTTCCGCAAGCACATCTACAACTCCCATCTCATGCAATTCTTCCGAATGATATTTCCGTCCATTCAACATCATCTTGTTTACTTGCGATGCAGGAAGTCGTTGTGACAGAAGATGGTATCCACCCATGCCTGGAAATAGATTGAACAGAATCTCAGGGAAACCCATTTCTATTCCTTTCTCGGCAATCACGACATTACCACTCATTGCTACTTCAAAACCGCCTCCCAGGGCATCACCTCGAACTAATGAGATAGTCGTAACTGGCA
>CAZDFI010000099.1:0-4938 GCA_964504725.1 uncultured Enterobacteriaceae bacterium | reverse complement strand
CTGTAATAAAACCATGGATTGTGTCTATGCATGATTTTGCATATTTCAACAAACCTTCCTTATCCTGGCGAAGGATGTGATCACGAAATAAATCCAGATCTCCCCCCATGCTAAACATTTTTGGGGTATGAGAATCAAGGACATGATAGTTGATTGGAACCAACTCACCCTTATAAGGTAGCTTGCCTTCATAAACTTCTAATAATTGCTGAACTTGCCGAACTTCGGATATGAGCTTTGGATTGAAGCATGGCCTGGGTGAAGGATTTTGATAGACCCAAACAATACCGTATTCCGGATCGATTCGTACTTCGATCTGTTCGAAATTCTCAAGTGATAATTTTTTACCGTGTGTAAGATTATTCATTATACTTCCCCTTCTAATAAAGATTTAAGAGTGTTCAAAAATAGAACTACAGCAATTTTTGAATTGCCTTCTCTAAGTCTAGCAGGGAGTAACAGAGATAATCTAATAAATCACTTACCCCATTTGGGGTAAGTTTATGAAAAATATGCCAATGTGGGAGTGAATGTGTACAATTGAGGCCTTATTCGAGCAATACAACGGCATGAACAGCAATGCCTTCCTTGCGTCCGACGAAGCCCATTTTTTCCGTTGTGCTTGCTTTGATATTTATATTATCAATTTGCACATCTATATCTTGTGATATATTTTCACGCATACGCAATATATGGGGAGACATCTTTGGTGCTTGTGCGAGTATGGTAATGTCTGCATTTACAAATGTAAGATTTTTTTTATCAATTAACGCTTTCACCTGTCTCAATAATATTCTGCTATCAATATTTTTAAATTCTTCTGAAGTATCTGGAAAAAAACGCCCAATATCTCCTAAAGCGGCTGCTCCAAGTAAGGCATCGCATAATGCATGAATGACAGCATCGCCATCTGAATGCGCTAAAAGTCCTTGTTCATAGGGTATTATTACTCCGCCGAGTATCAATGGGCAGTCATCTGCAAAGGTGTGTGCGTCATAACCATGGCCGATACGCATCATTCTCTCTCCTGCTGGGATAAATATAATTCGGCGAGCGCCAAATCACTATCACGTGTGATTTTTATATTATCAGGGTGACCTTCAACCAACATAGGTTGAAGACCGTTTAACTCAATCGCCTGCGCCTCATCTGTGACAAGCAAATTTTTAGACAAAGCATTTTCCAGGGAGCCAATCAAAACATTTAAACGAAACATTTGTGGTGTTAAGGCATGCCACAGACCTTCACGTTCGATTGTTTCCTGGACTGTGCATGAATCATCTACGCGTTTCATCGTGTCCTTAACAGGTAGTCCCAAGAGTCCACCAACATTGTGCCCATCCAAACTATCTATCAGTCGATCGATATCCAGTTTTCGTACACAAGGGCGTGCTGCATCGTGCACTAACACCCAATCATTACTGTTTGCCTTATCTGATAACACCTGCAATCCGTTCATGACAGAGTGACATCGTTCTACACCACCTTCAGCAACAATTATTTTTGGATGTGAACTGATACTAAGTGTTGTCCAAACATTATCACTCCTGGAAATCGCGACAACCACACCTTCAATTTTTGGGTGTGAACAAAAACGTTCCAGGGTATGTTCAAGTATGGTCTTGTGATTGATATTTAAATATTGCTTGGGCACTTCCGTTTGCATGCGCATTCCGACACCCGCAGCAGGGATAACTGCCCAATAATGGCTATCAGTTGTCATGCGCTTAACCTAGAAACCTCAGTTGAATCGCGAGCAAGGTGCCTGTTAGCGTGCCGCTGGCAAGGCACAACGACGTGGAATAGCTCTCTCTTTCAAGGAGTTGTAACGCGGTCAGCGGTGCGCTAACAGGTGCATTGCACGTGATAGCGATCTTCACTCTACAGGTGGATTGAAAAAAAACAGTGAACATTATTATGTATCAACATGTTAGTTATGAAATCAAGTGGTCAACTGAGGTTTTTAGGTTTAATTATTCCTTTTGTCCGGAATGGCTTCTGCCAAGATTTTGCATATCAACTAACTGGTAAAAGGTCTCGTCTTTTTTAATCATGCCCATTTCGCTACGAGCACGTTCTTCAATTGCATCTAACCCCTGTTTTAAATCCAGAACTTCAGCCGCCAACGAATCATTACGCTCCTTCAATAGTTCATTTTCTGCAATGATTGATTCCTTCTCTTGCTGTAAATGATGGACTTCCGTCAAGCTGCCATTGCCAATCCACAATCTGTACTGCAACAGCACCAGCATCGTGAATAACATGACAGTGACGAATTTCATTTTTGTTTAAAACATCTCTCCAGAAGTTAATTTATATTGAAGTTATTGCAAATTATAGAACGCATCCTTACCTGGATAACTTGCTCGATCACCTAATTGATCCTCAATCTTCATCAGACGATTATATTTCGCAACGCGATCAGAACGTGACAGCGATCCTGTCTTGATCTGACCCGCAGATGTCGCGACAGCTAGATCTGCAATGGTTGTATCTTCAGTTTCTCCAGAACGATGAGATATAACGACGGTGTAACCTGCTTCTTTTGCCATATTGATCGCAGCAATTGTTTCTGTTAACGAACCTATCTGATTCACCTTAATTAAAATTGAATTAGCAATATTCTTATCGATACCTTCCCTGAGAATCTCTGTGTTGGTTACGAACAGGTCATCGCCGACCAACTGCACATCTTTCCCAAACCTATCACTCATCAAACGCCAACCGTCCCAGTCATCCTCTGCCATACCATCTTCCATAGAAATGATAGGATATTTGTCAAACCAGGGTGAAAGAAAATCAATAAACTCTTCCGCGCTTAGCACCTTGTTCTCTGATTCAAGGTTGTATTTTCCATCTTCATAGAATTCTGAGCTTGCAACGTCAAGTCCCAGGAGTATATCTTCACCTGCCTCGAAACCAGCTTTTTCTATGGCTTCAAGAATGACTTCAATCGCTTCCTCATTAGAAGATAGATTCGGAGCGAACCCACCTTCGTCTCCTACAGTTGTGCTCAAACCTTTTGCAGAAAGTACTGATTTAAGTGCATGAAATATTTCTGTGCCATATCTCACGGCTTCTCTGATACTGGATGCCCCCACCGGTAAAATCATGAACTCCTGAATATCGACACTATTGTCTGCATGTGCACCACCATTGATTATGTTCATCATCGGTACAGGCATGACCAAAGGTCCATCACCACCTAAATACTCGTAAAGAGGAACGCCTTTTTCATTGGCAGCCGCATGGGCTGTAGCCATAGAAACTGCCAGGATCGCGTTAGCACCCAGGTTTGCCTTGTTGGGTGTGCCATCCAGCTCAATCATGGCCTGATCGATACCTGCTTGATCTGTCACGTCCATTCCGACAACAACGGAACTGATTTTTGTGTGAATGTTTTCGACAGCCTTAAGTACACCGCGACCCAGATAACGATTTTCATCACCATCTTTCAGCTCCAATGCTTCCCGGATCCCTGTCGATGCGCCCGATGGCACCATGGCACTACCCACTGCGCCTGATTCTGTAACGACCTCTGCTTCAATCGTCGGGTTACCTCGTGAATCAAGCACTTCTCTTGCAATAATCTTAGCTATGGCAGACATATTATTTACCTCGTTATAATTTTTTTTCTGGGTTCATCTTTTTGTGAAAATCCTTTAGCATCAGTCACTTCATGCCCCGGTTTTTATTTGCTCATCAATATTTTTTAATGTTTCCAGTAATTCGCGCATCTTGTCCAAAGGCCATGAATTCGGCCCATCGCTCAATGCACGTTCTGGATCCGGGTGCGTTTCAATAAACAGTCCCGCAATTCCCACAGCTGTTGCTGCACGCGCTAATGCTGGAATAAATTCCCGTTGCCCACCAGATTGTGCACCCTGCCCCCCAGGCATTTGTACTGAATGTGTGGCATCAAACACGACAGGACAGCCTGTTTCTTGCATCACAACCAATGACCGCATATCTGATACTAGATAGTTGTATCCAAAACTTGCGCCCCGTTCACAAACCATGATCTGCTTATTTCCTGTCGCACGCGCTTTATTCACAACATGTTGCATGTCCCATGGCGCCAGAAACTGACCTTTTTTAATATTCACTGGCAGGCCTTGTTTAGCAACATCCTGAATAAAATCAGTTTGCCGACACAAAAAAGCGGGTGTTTGCAGGACATCAACCACTTCTGCGATCTCATTTAAAGGCGAGCCATCGTGGACGTCTGTTAAGACAGGCACATTCAAGGTCTCTTTTACCTTGGCCAGTATCCTTAAACCTTCATCAATACCAGGTCCACGATAGGAGTCCTGTGAACTTCTGTTTGCCTTGTCATATGAAGATTTGTAAATGAAAGCAATCTCTAATTCAGAGGTCAGCTCCCGCAAATAAGACGCCACGTCGATAGCCATCTGTTCACTTTCAATGACACATGGACCCGCTATTAGAAAGAAAGGCTTATCTTTTCCTACTTCAAAGTTACACAGCTGCATTTTGGGCCTTTTTGCTGCTGTCAGTCAGATTATGATCAAGGGCCTCATGATGACGTAATGCGGCAGCAACAAAGCCGGAAAAAAGGGGATGCCCATCTCTGGGGGTTGACGTGAATTCCGGGTGAAACTGACACGCGACAAACCAGGGGTGATCAACCAATTCAATAATTTCGACCAGAAGACTGTCCATCGACAGTCCCGTAAAATTCATTCCAGCATCTTCCAGTTGTTTCTTATACTTATTGTTAAATTCGTAACGATGTCGATGACGTTCGGTGATAACGTCCTGACCATATAATTCTCTTACGCGACTCCCTTCGAGTAACTGGCACTGCTGGCCGCCCAGGCGCATGGTTCCACCCATATCGGTACCCTCATCACGTTGCTCAATTGTACCGTCTTGCTCCATCCACTCTGTAATCAATGCAATCACAGGGTGCTCAGT
>CAZDFI010000098.1:8465-9230 GCA_964504725.1 uncultured Enterobacteriaceae bacterium | reverse complement strand
GATGTAATTTCTTTTGCTACCGTGTTTATTTTCTCATGGTTGGCAGCGTGGCTGACAATTAGCCTGTTTTTAAAATTCGTCGAAAGAACAGGTATGCTTCCTTATGTCATCTATCGTCTTTTAATAGGCGGTGTGCTTCTTTATTTCTTCTTATAAAATTATTTAGTTGCTGTGACTACCATCACACACATGCTAAAAATAAATCAGCTATTTTATTCGAACTAACTCTCTATCGATGGCACTCAATCTTTCTATTCTGATGGCTTTCGCCATGGCCTTACCTTTGAGCCCCAGTTTATTTAGTGATTCAGTATTAATTCCATTTGCTGCATTTAAGGCATTTTTAAAATAGTCCGCTTGTGGATATGTGCGATTTTCGAAACCTGTACGCCCTCTGGCATCTGCTTCGCAACAAATAAGAAATTGGTTAAAACGCTCTGGTCTTCGAAATGCATCCAGGGATTCCAGTTTTTTCAGAATAGTTTCAGCGCGCATCTCTTTAATACGGTGGCATGTCAGGTGGTGTCTTGAAACCTGGACTGCAAGGTCTCTAAATTGATTAGGTGCACGATAACGTTCACAAAGCGTTTCAACCAGTTTAACGCCACGTTCTTCATGGCCATGATGGCTGGGTAATTTATTATTGGCAGTTGTACCTTTACCCAAATCATGTACCAGGACAGCAAACCGAATCTGTGGATCTTCACTCAGGCGCGATGCCTGGTTTAAGGACATTAAAGTATGGATACCTGTGTCGATTTCTGG
>CAZDFI010000098.1:0-8455 GCA_964504725.1 uncultured Enterobacteriaceae bacterium | reverse complement strand
GAAAAGAACTTTCAGCGCATGACAGGCACGTAATGCCAGTATAAAACGCGATGGGTAGGTTTCTCCCATGGCCCGTTCCAGTTCACTCCAGACTCTTTCAGCTACCAATTACTCGAGTTCCCCCGATTTTACAATCTCCTGCATCAAGGCGAGAGTTTCCGGTGCGATGCGAAAACCAAAACGTGCAGCGAATCGCGCAACTCTGAGCACGCGTAGGGGATCTTCTATGAATGCCGGTGAGACATGTCGGAGAATTTTATCTTTAAGATCCTGTCTGCCGTTAAAGGGATCGATTAAGTTACCGGTTTCATCTTCAGCAATGGCGTTAATGGTTAAATCACGTCTGGCCAGATCTTCTTCCAATGTAACATCCACAGATGTGTGGAAGGTGAAGCCTTTGTAACCATCACCTGTTTTTCTTTCAGTGCGTGCGAGAGCGTATTCTTCTTTGGTTTCGGGATGTAAAAAGACGGGGAAGTCTTTACCAACGGCCTTGAAATTTTGGGCTTCCATTTCTTCAGGTGTGCTCCCAACCACAACCCAATCGCTGTCTTTGCATGGCTCCCCTAGCAGTTTGTCACGTACGGCACCGCCTACAAGATAGATTTTCATTAAGAACCATTATAAATTATTGATTGTTGGAAATCCTGTTTACCTTACCAGTCATTGGTGTCAGGTTGTATTAACTGGAACAGACCGTAGTTTTCTTTTGCGCACTTATTTTAGAATTATACGGATAGATCGTAGTCATCCTTTGTTTGAGTGGGATGACTTGTTGGTTCAGACGCCAATCATAAATGCTTGCATAAAACATCACGCGTTTTACATAGGCTCTGGTTTCATCAAAGGGAATCAGCTCGACCCAAATATCAGGCTCTTTACAATCTTTCCTAGGGGACCATTTTGCGGATCGCCCAGGACCAGCGTTGTATGATGCAGTCGCCAAGATGTAGTTACCCTTGAATTTATCTTTCATTTCTTTCATATAAGCAGTTCCAATGGCGATGTTCTTTTTGGCTATCAGGAGATCCTTGGTTCGAAATTTTTTCATGCCGATTTTTCTGGCAGTTAATTTTCCTGTCAAAGGCATGATCTGCATCAGCCCCAATGCGCCTGCGGGGGATTTTACTTTTTCCATAAATGCACTCTCTGATCTCATTAAAGCAAATATCCAGCCGGAATCCAGATTCCTTTTTGTCGCATATTTTTCAATCTCATCACGGTAGGCGATCGGAAATCTCAACTCCAAATCATCATAGGCATGCGCGGCACCCATTGTAAAAATGGCGCGATCATACCAACCCCATTCTGAAGCGAGTTTTGCTGCAATTTGCATCTGATAGTTTGTCATGAAACGTAAGGCATGTTGCCATTCGCGTCTGGCCCTGTAATCACCATACAGGACGAACAATTCCCTGGCTCTACGTATGCCTGGTAAACGAGAAACATTATTTTTAGACTCGAGATCTTCTGGCAGGGGATGATGATGCATCTGATATTCTATGCCGATGCGATCTGCTGCTAGAAACCCGTAATAGTCACGTTGATCAGCGATTGAAGCATAAGACACATTGGCCTTTTCGATATCTCCGACCTCTTCTAGTGCCCTGCCACGCCAGTAGATCCAGCGGTATTTGACGGATTCTATTTCCGGTGGTGCACTTTTTGTCCATTGGTAAAGTCTCTGCCAGTCTTTATTTTTGAGCGCGGTTCGCAGACGCCAATGAAATATTTCGTAAGTGTCGAGTGTCGGGTTTAGATTATCTAATAGTTCAGAAGCTTTGGGGTGTCTGCTTTTTGCCGCACGCACAGCAATGACGAGATCCACTTCATCTATCTCTGCAGGTGTAAAGTTGTAATTGGCCTGCAGTGTTTCCCAATTATTTAATGATCGATTGATATTTTTCCTGGCCAGTCGTTTTATTCCGTAAAGCAATATTTCTCGTGAAATTTCTGTATCTGGATATTGCGGATTTTTGGTACCCACCGACGGGTTATGATGCATTGCAATCCATCGTTTTGCCCAAAGTTTGTATTCTTTATCCAGACCTTTGCTTAAATAATTCACCAGTCCGGTTTTACCATTATCCATGACCAATTGTATACGTTCCCATATCAGTTCATTTGTCATCAGTTCACTATGCTGCAACCGTTTAAAGGCTTCATCACATTGTGGCGGTAAAGATTTTCCTGTTAACCAGATCGTTCGAGTGTCCTCCAGTAGATAAGTTTGATTATTAGTTTTGATGCGTGCCTGCAACTGTTGACAACGCAGCTTGACGTCTTTTTGAGGGGTGTAATTGTCCAAAAATATTTGCCATTTGCGTTGTTTGGCAAGTTGCTTTAGCCATCTGGTTTTTAACGAATCTGTAGAAATGAATTCAGGATATGAGGCAATGAAATTTTTAATATCTGCATCATCAATTTTATGTAGTCGTGGTCGTATATAGTTATATCGCAGGTAAGGATAAAGTGGATAAGTTTTGAGTTTATCTGAGAGTGTTGTAAAGGTTTTAATTTTTCCGGCCTTGAGTGCTTTCTGTGCATCCAGATATTGCTCACGTTGTTCCTCAATAGTTACTGCGGATATCTGTTGGCTGAACGAAAGCTGTAAAAAAATAATTATTAGTGACAGTAAAAACCGGTTCATGCCAGTTGTTGAAACAGGCGGTAAACTTTTCGTTGCAATATTGTTTTGATGTAAGGCCCTCATAGAGGTAGGCAAAGTATCAATAATTTTTATTTATATCGAGTGTTTTATGTGGAATATCGTTTGCCATGTTCGGGTCTATGTTATTTTGGCTGGGGATATTTCCAGATACGCTGATTGGCCGGTCTGTTTAGGTCTCGTTCACCGCGTATGCCATAATGGCTGTATGACTGAGCTAACTAGCCATCTTGGGTAATGTTGACTGAATTATTTATTTGGTCTGCCTATCTTATGCTGGGCGTTTTTGCAGGGTTGGTTGGAGGTCTGCTTGGCTTGGGTGGAGGCATATTAATTGTTCCTGCACTGCTGTTCTTGTTTATGTGGCAGGATTTACCTGCTGATATTCTTATGCATTTAGCGGTGGCAACATCCTTGTTCACCATAATTTTTACTTCAGTATCTTCGGGCTACGCTCATCATAAACATCAGGCTGTCTTATGGCCGCAAATGTTCCTTTTAACACCGGGGATCATCCTGGGTGCAATTACCGGTGCATTGATTGCCGACCATTTGTCCAGTGATATCCTGCGAAGATTATTTGGAATATTTGAAATATTTGTCGCATTGCAAATTGGCTTTTCAGTGAAACCTACTGTGCAAAGAGAACTACCAGGGAAGAATGGAATGTTATTTGCGGGAGGTGTGATAGGGACACTATCAACCATTCTGGGTATTGGTGGTGGCACAGTGACTGTGCCGTTTTTAGTATGGTGCCATGTGGATATTCGTAAGGCAGTCGCAACCTCATCTGCTTGCGGTTTCCCGATTGCCCTGGCAGGTACCCTGGCGATGATTTTCACCGGCTTGGATTATAGTGATCTTCCTGAAAACACCATTGGATATGTCTATTGGCCAGCTGCGGTTTTGATACTTATTACCAGTGTGTTATTTGCCCCCGTTGGTGCAAAGCTCGCGCATGCTATGCCGATTGATTCTTTAAAGCGTATCTTTGCTATTGTCCTTGCTGCTGTGGGCTTAAGGATGCTGTTCTAGACTTAAGATCTTGAATCCGTGCAATTGCAGTTAAGAAATTTCTTTATTTAAGGTAGCCTATGGTAACGAAGATCATTATTACTGCCCTCTGTTTGTTGAGCATTCCAGTTGTCTCAGTTTTTGGCGCTTTGTTGCGCAATGATCTTCCATGGAGAGATCCGCCGGGTCTCTTAACCCGATTGCAGCATTACTTGAGTACGAATGTGGCCGAAACTACCGACGTATCATCTTATCCTGAACTGGTCATTCGGGAATATCATTACCCGACAGACACATTTTTTTCATTATTGGAAACGTCGGTAGCAAAATTGAGATGGGAGATTGATAGTCAGCATGATCAGACATATACACTTCATGCTGTCGTCACAACGCCTTTAATTGGCTATAAAGATGATGTCCATATCAAACTGATACCAATGACAGAAAACAGGAATAAGTTATACATACGGTCGAGCTCAAGAAAAGGGCGCGGTGATCTTGGAACAAACACACGTCATATTCTTGATTTATACAATCAAATCGAGAAACAAATGGCAAATTAAAATACAGATGGATAATTAATTATGCAGGAAATAATCAGCATCAAAACAAAAGGGAGAAGTACGCTTGATATTACCAATGAAGTTGAAAAATTGGTCAGTCGCAGCGGAATTGATAGCGGGTTATGTAATTTGTTTATACAGCATACCAGTGCTTCACTCATTGTATGTGAAAATGCTGATCCAGACGTACGGACAGATCTGGAAAATTTCATGCAACGATTGATCAGAGATGGTGATGCCTTATTCAAACATACGGCAGAAGGCCCTGATGATATGCCAGCACATATTCGTAATGTACTAACCAGTTCGAGTCTGACAATCCCAATTGCTAAAGGAAGATGTTTACTCGGAATATGGCAAGGGATTTATTTATGGGAGCATCGTTTTAATGCGCATGTGAGGAATATTATTGTTACGATTCAGGGAGAATAAATGGGGAGAATAACCGCGGAGAATAACCAGGAAAAATATTATGACTAGGGCAATTTGGAAGGGTGTGGTACTGGCGGAAAGCAGGCAATGTCAGATTGTAGAACGGAATTATTACTTTCCTCCAGATTCAATAAACAAGGAATATTTTATCAATAGTTCAGCACATACAGTCTGTTCCTGGAAAGGGCGAGCCAGTTATTATGATATCAGGGTAAATGATGATCTGAATCAGGAGGCAGCCTGGTATTACCCTCAGCCCAAGCCTGAAGCGGAACGGATTAAAAATTACGTTGCTTTCTGGAAAGGTGTTGAAATTTTAAAATGATAAATATCCCTGATTTTCTTGTTTCCGGTTTCTTGTCTGCATATTTTAAGTCTGATTTTGAATGATGTTCGCCAGGGCGCTAATATGTGCCGGGCGGTCATTTAGTGCAGGTATGTATGAGAATTTTTCACCACCCGCATCAAGAAAGAATTTCCGGTTTTGCATATCGATTTCTTCAAGTGTTTCAAGGCAGTCCGAAGAAAAACCAGGGCAGACAACATCTATATTTTTGGTGCCAGTCATCGCCAGCTCTTTGAGAGTCACATCAGTATAGGGTTTGAGCCATTCTTTAGGCCCGAAGCGTGATTGGAATGTTAGTATCCATTGTTCTTCATTCAGGTTTAATTTTCCGGCGACCAGTCTGGCTGTTTTGTGACACTCGTAAAAATACGGATCACCCGCTTCGAAATAAGCCTTCGGGATGCCATGAAATGAGAACAATAGTTTTTCAGCACGGCTCGCTTTTTGCCAATGTTCAGTAATACTTTCCGCCAGTGCATTAATATAATCAGGAGTGTCATGGTAATGTTTTACAAGATGTAATTCAGGGATGTCACGCCAGGTTTTCAGGACATTGGCAACGGCATCAAATGTTGATGCTGTTGTTGATGCAGAATATTGCGGATAAAGCGGCAAGATGATGATTTTTTTAATGTTGGCCCGTTGAAGCGTTTCCAGGCCTGATTGGATTGATGGATTACCATAACGCATTGCTAACTCAACATGAAATTTTTCTGTAGTATGTTGCTCGAGAAATGTTTGAATTGCAGCCACCTGTTTTTTTGAATTAGCTAATAAAGGCGAGCCCGTTTCAGTCCATACTTTACGGTAAGTGGCGGCCGAACGTTTTGGTCGAGTACGTAAAATAAAGCCATGTAAAACAAACCACCAAATGAACCTTGGAATCTCAACGACACGGGGATCTGCAAGAAATTCCGCAAGGTAGTGTCTTAAAGCTGAAGTTGTTGGTGCATCTGGCGTGCCCAGATTGGTGACAAGAACACCTGTACAGGGATCTGAGTCGTGTTTAAAGTCTGGGTTGCCGATATAATTAACCATACTGACTTTATATAGGAGCCTTAGGTGTTTGTAAAAAAAACCTTGGATTGTGATGCGTTCGTTGCAAATGACGGTTGTACGATACGCGAATTATTACACCCTGAAAACGATGTTGTTGACTTGCCTTATTCACTAGCGCTTGCGACGGTGGATATAGGTAAACAAAGTTATCAACATAAGCTGGAACAGACAGAGGTTTATCATATATTGCAGGGCCATGGCCGAATGTTTATTGAAAACGAAGATAGTGAGGTGGCGACAGGTGATGTTATTGTCATCCCTGAAGGGGCGCTTCAATGGATTGAAAATATTGGTAATGAGCCTTTGGTTTTCGCCGCAATTGTTAGTCCACCCTGGACAGAAGAGGGTGATGCCAGAATAAAGTAAGCAAGTAGGCCAGAGAAATAATGAGATATTGCAACCAATGTGGTGCCAAAGTCACTGGTAAAATTCCAGCAGGGGATAATCGTCTGCGTTACGTCTGTGTCTCATGTGAAGAAATCCATTATCAGAATCCCAAAATAGTAGCGGGTTGTATTCCTGAATATGAAGGTAAGGTGCTTCTATGTAAACGCGCTATTGAACCACGTTATGGATACTGGACTTTACCGGCCGGGTTTATGGAGCTGGAAGAAACTTCTCATGAAGCCGCATTGAGAGAGACGCTGGAGGAAGCAAGTGCGAGAGTGGCCGTATCGGAGTTATATGCGGTTTTTAATCTTCCCCACGTTAGTCAGGTTTATATGATGTACCGATCACAATTACTGGATCTGGATTTTTCAGCAGGGGAGGAAAGTCTGGAAGTGAAATTATTTGCTGAGAATGAAATCCCCTGGGATGATATTGCCTTCACGACAATAAAATATACGCTGAAATTCTTTTTTCAGGATCAGCGTAACAAGAAATTCAGTTTGCATACGGGTGATATTAGCAAACAGAGTGATGGTACTTATGGTTTCAGATCAGGACCAGCACAGGAACCGTAATCTGGATATCAATCGCAAACTAATTTTTACTATTGGAAGTGTTTAATCGTCGACCTCAAGCCATCTGCTATAGCTACATTCATAGCATTTCCCATCCACGGTAACCTGGTCTCCATGAGAGAACGCTGCATCATTCCAGTAACATTTCTCACTCTGCAAGTTCATTTTGACCGTGTCTTCCTCACTCATGGGCCCAAGGATTTCTGATGTTTTTTTTGCTGGATCAGGTGCTTCCACAGATACAGCATCGTTATTGTCAGACATATCACATCCTTCTAGTAGGTAAGTAGGCAAGCATAAATCTTCAGCTTGATTTTCGCCAGTGATCGTTCGATCACGCTACGTCAGAGAATGATTGTGTACCGATTAAGGCTTTAGCCCTAACGTTTCATCGCATCAAAGAATTCTGCGTTATTTTTGGTGGCTTTAAGTCGTTCCATCAAAAATTCCATAGCCGCTAAATCGTCCATCGGATGCAATAGCTTGCGCAGGATCCATATCTTTTGCAGATCATCCTCAGGAGTTAATAATTCTTCTCGGCGTGTCCCGGAGCGATTAATGTTGATTGCGGGGTATATGCGTTTTTCAGCAATATTTCTGTCCAGATGCAACTCCATGTTGCCCGTGCCTTTGAATTCTTCATAGATAACATCATCCATACGCGAACCCGTATCAACCAATGCAGTTGCAATAATCGTCAGACTGCCACCTTCTTCAATATTACGTGCAGCGCCAAAAAATCGTTTTGGTCGTTGTAGTGCATTGGCATCAACACCACCAGTAAGCACCTTTCCTGAAGCCGGAACAACAGTGTTATAAGCGCGTGCAAGTCGGGTGATTGAGTCGAGCAGGATGACAACGTCTTTTTTATGTTCAACCAGACGTTTCGCGCGTGCTATGACCATCTCGGCTACCTGAACATGACGGCTTGCTGGTTCATCAAAGGTACTTGAGATGACTTCGGCCGTTGTGGTTCTCTCCATTTCGGTGACTTCTTCAGGACGTTCGTCAATCAGAAGAATAATCATATGGCAGTCAGGATTGTTGTGGGCAATAGACTTGGCAAGGCTCTGTAACATCATTGTTTTACCTGCCTTCGGAGGTGAAACAATTAATCCACGCTGACCTTTACCAATCGGTGACATTAAATCGATGATTCTCGGCGTGATATCTTCAGTACTGCCGTTACCCATTTCAAGAGTCAATCTTTCGTTGGCAAACAACGGTGTCAGATTTTCAAAAAGTATTTTGCCCTTGGCTTTTTCCGGAGACTCAAAATTTATCTCGTTGACCTTCAACAGAGCAAAGTAACGTTCACTATCCTTGGGTGGTCTGATCTTTCCAGCAATATTATCGCCGGTCCGTAGATTAAATCTTCTTATTTGACTGGGTGAAACGTATATATCAT
>CAZDFI010000097.1:0-9389 GCA_964504725.1 uncultured Enterobacteriaceae bacterium | reverse complement strand
CAGCATTATTATGGGCAGTGATTCTGACTGGGCAACGATGCAAGCTGCCGCAGACATCTGTGAAAAATTTAAAATCCCTTACGAAACACATGTTGTATCGGCACATCGCACTCCGATTGATATGACAGAGTATGCCATCGAAGCACATAAAAGAGGCTTACGAGTAATCATTGCAGGTGCCGGAGGCGCGGCACATCTACCCGGTATGGTTGCAAGTCTGACACCTTTACCTGTCATCGGTGTACCAGTGGAAAGCAGAACATTAAAAGGGCTGGACTCGTTACTTTCAATTGTGCAAATGCCAGCGGGAGTACCCGTGGCCAGTGTTGCCATAGGTGGCAGCATGAATGCGGGATTACTTGCCGTGGAGATCATTGCTCAAGATGATCAGAAACTACAGGCGAAAATTCTTAAATACAAAAATGATATGGCAAAAGATTCTCGCACGAAGAATAAAAACCTTAACGTCAAAGTGATCACAAGGAAGAAGACCGCTAAAAAGAAAACTTCACGAAAGAAAGCCACAGGAAGAACTACTAAAAAATCATAAAATGTTTTACTGACTGTGAGGAGTTATCTCAATGTCTTGTTTTTTATTTCCATATTTCTCCCATAATTCCTTGGAAAGTTTTCGAGCTTGTTCGAGTTCCTCGTGGTTTAATTGCAATTGAATCACATCACGTAATCTTTGCGCAGGTTTAATGCCACCCGCTGCTGCAATTCCATACCATGCATAAGCTTTAATATCATCTCGTAGAATTCCGTAGCCATTATGGTAGATTGAGCCAAGCCTGAATTGAGCAGTTACATGTTTTTGACTCGCTGCATCAAGATACCATTTTATTGCTTCAGATTTATCCTGCGGAACACCTAGTCTTTCTCGATACATATTGATCAAATTTCTCTGTGAGAATACAAACCCGCTGTTGGCTGCCTTACGATACCACTCAATCGCCTTGGCATAATCCTGCTCTACACCGCGACCGTTCTGATACATTAATCCCAGATCATGTTGAGCACTCGTCCATCCTTGCTCAGCAGCCCGACGGTACCATTTTTCTGCTTCGGCATAATCTTGAATAACACCAAAACCTTCATGAAAAATAATTCCCATCGTTGCCTGTGCTTCAGCATATCCTTCGGCGGCAGCCTTTCTTGTCCATTTCATCGCTTCCCAATAATCGCGTTTTATACCTATCCCATCTATATACAACTGTGCAATCTTCACTTGGGCTACGGAAAGCCCCTGTTCAGCAGCCTTTAGATACCAATAAGCTGCTTCAGTAGCATTTTTTTCAACTCCCCGACCCTCTTGATACATTAATCCTAAGTGATATTGCGCATCAGCCCACTGCTGATTTGCTGCTTTCTGATACCACTCAAAAGCCTTCTCATAGTCCTGGCCTACTCCCTCTTCTCTTTCATACATCAATCCCAGTTCGTTCTGTGCCTGCGCGTCACCTGATTCAGCCACGGGTATTAGTTTTTCAACTGCTGCCTGATAATCACCTTTATCATATGCATCCATCGCGGTGTCATAATCTGAACGCCCACACGCTGACAACAGGATCGTCAAAAGGAATAAACAAGATAGAATACGCATGGAAAAATTATCTCACACAATGCTTACAACTGTATGGCTTAAACAATAATATTCGCCAGTTTCACAAGTTAAAATATCAGGCTGGGAACTCATACAATTCTATTTTGTCCGAACAAGTACGTAAAGATTAGACAAGAGTAAATAACACATGAAAACAATTATGGATAAATTAAGACTTATCGCAGTCTTTGCCGGTTTTGCAAGTCTGGCAATCATTGTCATCCCAGTTTCTGGGGAAACGGGTAAAGTCGACACTCTGGAAAATATTCCTGTCGCCGTAGAGAAATCTGATGTGCCCTCATGGTCAGAAAAGCGCGCAAATTATGTAAAACCTTCGAAAAGTGAACTCAAGAAAAAACTCACAAAATTACAATATGAAGTCACTCAGGAGGATGGCACTGAAAGACCATTCCATAATGAATACTGGAACAATAAGAAGGCAGGTATTTATATTGATATCGTATCTGGTGAACCATTATTCAGTTCAAAAGATAAATATAAATCAGGTACCGGCTGGCCGAGTTTTACACGCCCAATAACGCCTGATGCCCTGGTTAAAAAGCCGGATTTTTCAATATTCGGTATCAGAACCGAGCTACGAAGTATCCATGCGGATTCCCATATTGGTCATGTGTTTGAAGATGGCCCTGAGCCAACTGGTTTACGTTATTGCATCAATTCAGCATCGCTCAGGTTTATCGATCATGAAATGCTGGCTGCCGAAGGTTATGGTGAATTTCAGTCTCTATTTGATAAATAATGAAAATATGGTTTTATAAATTATTTCTAACCAAAAAATCCAACTGCCTTATTTCATTGGCAAATTCTTCCATCCATTCCGCTGATACGGCAGATAGTCGTGGTGCTTCTACCTGCATAGATGGACGGGCCAAACCATACAACAGGACACCATTAATCCTGATACCTTCATCCTTTAGCCAGAACAGAAACTGTAAATAACTTCCACGTTCATTATCAGATAGCAACTCCCCATCTAATTTAAAAACACAGGTTTGTAACCAGGTCGGACACAGCGCACTCATTGTTTTTAAATTCTCTTTAACTTTATCAACCGAAAGCCCGGCATTATTAATCGTTTTTAACCCAGTATCTGTTGCGCTGTCTAATTTAAACCATACTTCTCCATTGTTTTTACTCATTGTCGACAAACCAGACTGTACCACTTTCTTATGTGCCAGACTCCCGTTGGTAATAAGTACCAGTTTAATTTTATCGTGCAGATCAAATTGTCTTATTGATTGAGCAATCAATTCGATAACTTGATCAAAATCTGCTGCACTGGTTGATTCTCCATTACCGGAGATAGCGATATCCTTGATTGTTCTGAGATCTTCTACAACATCATATTGATCATAAAAATTACCATGGATAACATCATTTAAAAAGCCATTGAGCTCATCCTTAAGTTGCTGCAGTTCGATCTTTGGAGAAGATCCACGTATCAAATCCGGGACCTGGCAATAAATACATCGCCAGTTACATGCATTATTCGGGTTAAGATTAATACCAATAGACAAACCACCTGAACGGCGTGATATCACAGGATAAACATAAGTTAAATCTGCACTACCACGATCATGATCTGTTGTTGTTAGCACGATTTATTTTATCGCTACACTTTGATGCATACGGCCGCGTACCAGAGAAAATATAAATCCCGGGATACATAAACTTGCAGAAATAAAGAAACAGATACTGATGGCCTGTTGTAAATTCAGAAAATTCGCAGGTTCGATTTTTACCTGGCCAATGACCACGGCAAAAATAAGTGTCACCAGGACCATACTCATCATTTGGCCTAATATCCTCATTGTCGCAATTGACCCGGTTGCACTTCCATATTGTTGATTATCTACAGCACTCATAATGGCATTTACATTGGGTGATGAGAACAAACCAAACCCGACACCAGTGACAACTAAAGCACCGACTAAATAGCTTATAGAACTATTCGCATTTAATAATCCCAACATAAGCAAGCCGAGTGCTGTTATCGCCATACCAATCGAAGCGATAACTCTAGGCTCGATATTATCTGACAAGCGTCCCGCAAATGGTGAAAAAATTGCCATCGTCAAGGGCTGCACCATCATAATGGTACCCGCCATTGTTGCAGACATCCCTTTTAAATATTGTAAGTACAAACTGATTAAAACGATGTTTGCAAAGACGGCCGTATAAATAATAAATGATGCGAAACACGAAAATGTGAATACTCGATTCTTCAAAAACAAACTAACATCAAATATAGGGTGGCTTAACCGTTTTGCCAGCTCAATAAAAGCCCAGACACCAAATATGCCAAATACCAGTAACAATAGACCAGTTATATCAGGTAGCGTTGAAACACCCAAACATATTAGAACAATGGACAAACCGTATAAAATTGCACCCTTTATATCAAACTCTCCTGGCTCATCTGCAGACCATTCACCGGGAACTTTAAACAGGCCGATAAGAAGTACGACAATGGCGAGTGGTATATGAAATACAAAACTTGCACGCCATCCGTAGAGATCAATTAGAAAACCACCAATCAATGGCCCACAAGTCAGGCCTAGATAGATGATCGAGACTGTCATGCCGATGGCACGCCCTCTTTGTTTTGGTGGGAAGACCGAAGAAATGATTGCAATCTGCGTAGCGTAGAGCATGGCAGCACTCAACCCTTGTAAGAAGCGTGCAGAGATCAAGAGTGCGCCATTTGATGCCATTGATGCAAGCAGTGACGTGATAATGACACTGACTGTACCAATCAGGAAAATTCGCTTGCGACCCACCATATCCGCAATACGACCAAAGACGAGTACAAACATGGCACTCGCCATTAAAAAGGCCATCGGTATCCATCCAAGTAACACTGCATCTAAATTCAGATCTTCAGCAATGGTCGGTAATGCCACATTGGTAGCAGACAACATCAGGGGCGTTGTAAATGCATTTAACAACACCATCACCAATACAGCTTGCTGTACTGATGCATTCTCAAGGGTGTTGTCCATATTATTTGTATTTAAATATGTGGAAAGTCAACGTATTGCTATTATACTTCACCTTCTACTTTTTCATTTTCAGGGGCATTCTCTGGTTCTATAACACGTATTTTCATCTCAATACGTTCGATGGGATTATCACGAGCATCCCTCTCCTGAGAAACGATTATATCTGCCACGTCCATACCGCTCACCACTTCACCGAATACGGTATATTGATGATCTAGAAAGCTGGATTTTTTTACTACGATAAAAAATTGCGAGCCAGCGCTGTCTGGGTCACGTGAACGAGCCATTGATAAAGCACCTCTAACATGAGGTTTTTCATTAAATTCCGCCTTGATTGAATAACCTGGGCCACCTGTTCCATGATTTGATCTGTCGGTCCCTTTACTATTTGGATCACCACCTTGAATCATAAAGCCCGGAATAATTCTATGAAAAACAGTGCCATCAAAAAATTCTGACTTTGCAAGTTTTACAAAATTTTCAACATGACCTGGTGCAACATCGGGAAATAGTTTCAGTTCTATATTGCCAAATTTTGTTTCTACTATTGCATCTACAGCTAGTTCGTTTGCGCTAACAGATGAATGAATATTTAAGCACGAAAATATGATAATTATCGCCTTCATTACAGTGCCATTTTCATTAATTCTCTTTAACATCATCATTCCCTCTTATATTTATTTAATGCATTATTTGAATTAATACTGCGTCGCGATTCTCTTGCCACGGTTTGTATTTATTCATCACCGATAAAAATAAATCGCTTTCTTCAAATCTATGTAACCAGCTTATCAGATTTTTGTACTGGCTATTACTGAACCATTCCCAATTAACATGAGCAAATTGCCTGATGAACGGGAATATTGCGACGTCAGCCAAAGAGATACTACCTGTCACAAGTCCAATTCCATCATTTTTTTGTAGCCTGTTTTCTAATAATTTAATGAACTCTTCTGCATTCTCTCGATAATACAACTGAGACTCGTTTGGAAATCTTTGAAAATATTTATAACGATCCAGATATAATTTAAATCCATTATCGTTGTTCTCAATCAATAGCCGGGAAGTCTGTGCCTCCACGTTTAACCAATTATCAGGATCTGATTGTTGTAACGCCCATAACATCACATCCAGACTTTCATCGATAATTCTGCCATCTGTGAGTTGTAAGACCGGGACCGTACCTTTATTAGATAGAATAATCATTACCTGAGGTTTATTACTTAATATAACCTCGCGCAATTCACATTCTATGGAGGCATATTTGAGCGCCATTCTTGCCCGAATGGCATAAGGGCATCGACGAAATGAATAAAGTACCGGGTAAGTTTGCATTACTGGTTGGCGTTAATTAGCTTTACCAGGTTGTTGCGATAGTCCAATATGCTGCTGCTGTCTTTTTCCTGCCAATTCTACCTGTCGTTGTCTTTCGCTAACGCGCATGTATTTTTCATCTGTCAAACTGGCAATACAATTAGGACAGGAAATACCTTTTTCGTATTCTTCTGATTGTAGCTCTTCCTTTGATAGCGGCATTCGACATGCAAAACACTGCTCATAATTCCCCTGCTCAAGGTTTTTGTCGACAGCAACACGTCCATCAAAAACAAAACAATCACCTTGCCAGAGATTTTCTTCTTGCTTAACCTCTTCCAGATATTTAAGAATTCCTCCGTTCAAATGATAAACATCCTCATAACCCTGTTTCAGTAGATAATTCGTGGCCTTTTCACAACGTATACCGCCTGTACAAAACATCGCAATTTTTTTGTTTTTATCTGAACCCAACTCATTGTTTACAAATTCAGGAAATTCCCTGAACGTTTTAGTATTGGGTGAAATTGCATTTTTAAACGTGCCAATCTCACATTCATATTCATTGCGTGTATCAATGACAAGCACATCAGGATCAGAGATAAGTTCGTTCCATTCTTTGTAGTCAACTTTTGCGCCATTTAATTGATTTGGATCAGTGTCAGGAACACCCATGGTCACAATCTCTTTTTTCAATCTGACTTTCATCCTGTAAAAAGGCATCTGAGACACAAATGATTCTTTATGCTCTAAATCTGAAAATCGGGAATCCTGCTTGAGAAAACATAAAAGATTATCAATTCCCTCCCGACCACCCGCCACAGTGCCATTGATGCCCTCTTCTGCCAAAAACAATGTCCCTTTAAGGGATTGCTTTTCACATACTTGAACCAATTTTTCTCGTAGCACCCTGAAATCAGGCAAATGCACGAACTTATACATCGCTGCAACAACAATTTTTTGGGATTCTGTCTCGTGATGTGTCATTTTACTCATATAACTAATTTTTATTGATCTGTTTATGATACGAACGAATCATATAGAAATCTGCTATAAATTTCGCTATAGAACCAAATGAATTTTATGAAAACAATAAAAAAAGCCGCCATGAAGGCGGCTTTTAAAGTACCAACTTTTTAGGGGAGGAGTTGGTATTTACTACGGGAAATTATTTAACTGCTTTCAAAGAGCTCTCTGCAATTTCTTTTGCTTCAGTAGCATAAGCCTGACTCAGCTCAGCAACTGTGCGGGCATTTGTAAGGATGCCTTCAGCAATTTGCTTGGCCACTTCTGCCTGGTCTGTCAGAAAAGACTGTAAACCTTCCAGATCAGTAATGGCAGAAGCACTTTTGATTGATTCAACACCGACTGTTGCGTTTTCCTGAATTGTCTTCAGTTGTAATACAGTTAATTCTTCGATGTTCTTAACAGCGAGTGCATTCAGTTCTTTTACTGGTGCAGCTAATTTTTCTACATATGTGTTCATGATTAATTCTCCAATGGTTATTAATTGATGCAGTGCAGTATACTCCTATTTTTGTGCGTCGCAACATCTTTATTGTAATTATTTTTATATCCTTATTTATCAACAGTTTATATAGATGTTATTTAAGTAACTTTCAAATTTTTTCTATACAATTTGGAAATTAATCTGGATAATTATGTTGGTTTGTTAAAATACGTAAGAAACCATTGAAATAACATATAATTAATGTACATACAGATAGTTATGTAGTTTTTCTGTGAAATAACATTAAGGATGCGCCATCCGTGGCACGTGGAAATTCCTCCTTGACCGCAAAACATTCCCATCAGAATTCCATTTCCTCATCATCCATGAAGAGAACGTTCCATTGTTTGCAAGAATATACACAAGGAAAATTAATATCGTCCCCCACTTAAGGTGAATTTACAGGTTTTTATTAAAATCATAAGAATTACCTTTTACAAAATATTAATGGTCTGTGGCAATTACCGGTAACTGGAAATTAATGTTTATATCGGTACATTCTCCCTTAATTATTCTATTAGTCGGCACTGTTATTCGAATTCTGGCTCTTATTTTGAGTGACTTATAGTCTTCCACAAACATTGTTCAGATGATGTTAAACTATAGCCAGTGCTAGAATTGCTTCAGTTCCTGGTTTTTGATAGCTAGACAGATGTTATTCCTCGCAGACCATAAATTACAAAGTGTTACAAATACATTACAAATCAGCCCCCAAACCCTCTTGTTTATATAACACACTTGATGGCACAATTAGTTCTTGCTCAATCTCAAACTCTGGATTCAGGTTTGGTGTATATGTTCACAATAGGGATGTGGCGCGTGGCATATCTTTCGACATGACATATATTGGCAATTCAACTGTTAAGTCCTCCTCCACTGCAGCTGCAAGTAATGTTAATAACGGGAATCCCTGCAGACTATCTATTTAATATAAAATCATGGATTTAGCGACGGGCGAGACAGAGGCTTTTATGAGTCAGCAGGGTATTGATGAAAATTCGCTTTTTGCCGAAGGTCTTTCCTGTCTGCGCAATGAAGATCTGTTGTTTGAAGAAATCAGTTTCAAACTTTCTTCTGGTGAAGTACTGCAGATTGAGGGGGCAAACGGTAGCGGAAAAACCAGCCTGCTTAGGATTCTTTGCGGACTTGCTCTCCCTGAAGAAGGAAAAGTTAGCTGGAATAACCATGACATTCAGGGCATCAGATCAGAATATGCCAGTGACATGCATTATATTGGACATACAAATGGCATCAAAGCTGAGCTGACTCCTTTGGAGAATCTCGTCGTAGCCCAGTCACTGACAATACCCTGCGGGGGGTGTTCCTGTATCGATGCATTGGCTCAAATGGGGATTGAAGAATTGGCTGATGTTCCCATACGTAAACTTTCTTCAGGGCAACGTCGGCGCGTGGCATTATCGAGATTGTTAATATCCGGAGCACGACTCTGGTTGATTGATGAGCCGTTTACGTCTCTGGATGATAGCAGCAGGTTACTGGTTAAGCAGATGATTGAAACACATGCCAATACTGGCGGTTTGGCAGTGATAGTTACACATGATCCACTGGAACTCCCGGGCGTGCAATTCAAGAAAATTATTTTTAACTAAATGCAAACAAATCCTTTATATAATGTCTTTACCACAATATTAAAACGCGATCTGTTTTTTGGGTTGCGTCGAAGTGGTGAATTGGCTAATTCGTTAATCTTTTTCCTTATCGTGGTGACTATGTTTCCGTTTGCCCTGGGCACTGAGTCTGCGTTACTGCGTGATATATATCCAGGCGTGATCTGGGTTGCAGCATTACTGTCCGTTACCATGTCTCTGGACAGGATGTTCAATTCGGATTTTGAGGACGGAACTCTGGAACAGATGCTGCTGTCACAACACCCCACTACCTTTATAGCCATGGCCAAGATTGTGGCCCACTGGTTATT
>CAZDFI010000096.1:3081-9410 GCA_964504725.1 uncultured Enterobacteriaceae bacterium | reverse complement strand
TTACATATAGCGATTCTGCCAAATCTTTCGGATCACGCAAAAATTCTGGTAAATCCAATACTGGGATGACGCTTCCATCACCCAGAATGGTAACGCCTAATATGCCATGTAATTTAGGAATATATTCTCCCATATTTTTCACGACCTGCTCACGACTATCAATCACACTTTCTACCATGATTGCATCGGTTCCTTCCTGACTCTTTATCAGGATAATCGGACAGGCCGAACGGTTTGATGACCGACGATCCGATATTTTTAAAAGAGATGCGAGTGACCTAACAGGATAAGTATCGTCACCTACCTGCAATATTGTTCCATCATCTGTTTCAAGTAATTCACCATCTTCCGGAGATAATATTTGCTCGATACCATGGATCGCAACAGCAATAATATTGCTTCCACATCTAAGCAGTAAAGTATGTGTTGAAATCATAGAAACGGGTATTTTCATCTCCATTACACATCCCTTACCAGCCTCCGATTCCAGATTTAACTCACCACCCAGCTTATTGACACTGAAATTGACAGCATCCATACCAATACCACGACCGGATACCTGTGTGGTTTCTGAACGGGTTGAGAAATTAGGTTTAAAAATCATATTGATTAGTGTTTTTTCAGTCACTTCCTCCCCTGGAGTCAATATCTCTTGCTCCTCCGCCTTACTTCTTATGCCCTCAAGATCAAGGCCAGCACCGTCATCTTCAACACGAACAATAATATCTGCACCCTGGTGCTGAAATTCAACCTTGACATTTCCTTCAACAGATTTTCCTGCTTCAGTACGTGTTTCAGCGTTTTCAATACCATGGTCAATCGCATTGCGCACAATATGCATCAATGGTTCGACTAAATCGTTTAATGTGTCCCCCGCCATCAAGGTCTCTTCACCATTTAGATGAAGCGTTATCTTTTTACCTGTAGATTTACTCACCTGCCGCACGGCTCTTTTCAATCTTGGAAAAATTGTTTTTGCTGGCAACATGCGTGTCTGCAAGGCAACTTCCTGCGAAGCATTATTGAGCCTTTTCTGATCAACAATGATTTCCTCCAGACGCATCAGCTGATCTGAAACAGCTTTACCCATTTCATAAATGTCAGCGGCGGCTTCTATCAATAGATGCGTATTGGTATGTAACTCACTGTATTGATCCATCTCCATGGAATCAAAATCAGTAGAATGTTGTTGTTGCTCGAGAGTAGCACTCATGTCCTTAACATTAATCAACTCTTCCAGTTTTCCTCCAATTTGCTGCAACAGGATATATTTATCTTGTATCGTTTGATTCTCTGTTTTGATACTGCGTACCTGCTCATGAATATGGCTTGTCAGGATCACTTCTTCTCCTTCTATCCGTATCAATTCTTCAATCAATGATGCAGGAACACGTAACATAGACTCCGGGGTTTTGCCTGAATCTTGTTGGCCTGATTCTTCCTGAGTCGAATCCTGGTGTGCTTTATTTTTTGGTGAACCCTCTGGCGTTATTTCTTTCTCCAATTCAGCGGGTGCTTGTGCATCAGAAAGTTGCGCATCTGCAAGTACACCATCTCGTTCAATTTGGGCGATCCAGTCTAATATAGATTGCAAAACTTCCAGTGAATTATCAGGAGCATCCCCTGTTCCTGTGAGCACCTCGCTCATGGCTTCCAGGCAATCCGTCGCGCTGACCATTGCTTCAGCCAGGGGCGCAGGCGGTAAGGCATTATGCTTTGTCAGGGCAAGAAAGATATCTTCCAAACGATGCGCAATGTTAGCGACACCTGGTATGCCCACAGTATTGCCAGCCCCTTTAACTGTATGCGCAACACGTTGTGCCACCCTAATATCTTCCTGATTACCACTCTCAATTAAACTTTGTACGGCCGCCGATAATTCTTCAGTTTGATCAGGAAACTCCTGCAATAAGGCATCAAGTAATTCCTGATCAACGTCTTCTGGTATCTCAATAGAAATATCCTCGGGCTGTGCTTGTATCGCTATTCCTCCCGCTTCATCTTCAAATTCCGGTAGATCTGGCTTCACCAGCTTCATACTCAGTGCTGCTGCATCATCTTCACTTAATGGCTGGGGCCAGGCCTCATCAATCAAGCTTACCGCCAGACTTGCGGCACCATCTTCATCTGTAACAGCCTTGAGATAGTTGAAAACACAAGTAGACCATTCTTTCAACAACGCTGATTCTTCTACTGTCAATAAACGCTTTGATTCACTAATCACCACGATATTTGCCTCTATATGGGAGCAAATCTGCGCCAGGGCTTTAAAACCAATTGATTCTGATGCATCAAGATAGTCCTTCAACATATCTGCATATGTTTTAAGTGCAACGCTATGTGCTTCAATATCAGTGTCGGGGTCAATCGAGGATTCGATAAAAATTTCTAACTGGTTTTGTAATTCTTCAAATTCTTCGTTCAATATCGCGATTAATTCCAGCACGGCTTCAGGTAATTCCTCACCAGAGGAATCCATCACCATTTCTGCGTCATCTCTCTCATTTTTTTCTGCATCTATGCTCTTGTCGACTTCTTCTGATGATTCTTGATTACTATCTACTGGGAAATCAAACATGGATTTTAATAATACAATGTCATCATCCGACATTTTCAATCCCCAACAGGGAAGATTTAAGTGATCGGCTAGTCTGCCCTCAGGATTTTTTGTTGAAGATAAATTAGCAATAATATTCGGCCATACTTCCAATGCGTCCCGAACGTCTTTACTAATCTTTGCTTCACTCTTTTCAATAGTGATTAATCTTTCCTGATAAAGCGCACAAAATTCATAGAGACCCAAATAATCGGATTCGATAGCCGTTTCAGCGATACGATTTATGTATTCAAGGCAGGATGACATCAGGCCTTTGTGTTTACGTCTATGGGAAGACAAAAAACTGGAAAATTCCTCTGCGATAACAGTAATTTTTGTGAGCGCTGTCATGCCCTCTCCTGAGGTGTTGTGCTGATTATCGATAGTTGACATAAGAGAAAATCCTTTGACAGTTGATAACCACTTTTGCTTTTAAGGTTAACTGCTGGTGACCATATTCCATCTGAACCATACCACTAAAACCACACTAGACGGCCGGCTATTTTTTTCCCTGCTGTAATGACTCAGCCTCCGGCAGTGTAAATACACCGACAGCCTGCAATAGATCATCAGAATATTGAACCAAAAGGTCAGTCTGTTCAGATTGGTCCCGCAACTCTGCATTGGTTTTCTCAGTACTCGCTTTGATGTGTTCGGAACGATCACGCAGTTCATGTGTGACCCTGGCCTGATTATTCGATTTCTCTGCAATCTGTTGTACCTTATCAACCAGATCAGATGTATTTGCGTGTGTTTCCCGCATTGCTGTACCCGCCTGTTCAGCCAGTTGTGTACCTCTCACAACCTGACTGATGGCCTCGTTCATGGTTGTTACAGTATCTGCTGTTTCCGCCTGAATATTGTTAACCAATATTGAAATTTTAGATGTTGCTTCTCGAGAATTTTCAGCCAGGCGTTGTATTTCATCCGCAATCACCACAAAACCTTTGCCCGTTTCTCCAGCAGATGCGGCATAGATACTCGCGTTTAATGCCAGGATATGCGTTCGTTCAGCAATACTATTAATTAAACTAACAATCCCGCTAATGTCCTGCGAGCGTTCACCCAATCGCTTGATTCGTTTTTCTGTCTCACGAATCGTCGTTCTTATCCCGGTGATCCCCTGAATCGTATTCAATACACTTTCCTGGGAATTTTCAGTCGCTCGAATCGCCCTATCTGCAGACTCATTGCATCCCTTAGCCAGTGTAGTAATCGCAGACATCGCTTCTGAGGCTTCACCAAGCTGGACTGCTGATTGCTCTACCTGACGCTGCTCATCACTCGCCACATCAATGACCGTATCAGACTGGGTCTTGACCTGTTGCGCGGCCTGCGCCACATCCTTGGCAATATTAACCACACCATTTAGAACCTTGGCTGTTTCATCTGCCATAATATTCAGGGAATCAGCCAATGGCGCGGTAATATCTTCTTTGACTTCCAGGCGCATAGTCAAATCTCTTTGGCTGAATTTGTATACCCCTTGCAGTAACGCCAATATGGCCGCATTTTCTTCCTTAACCTTATGTTCTGTCTGCGCCCGCTCCTCAAGTAATTCATTGATATCAGCAGCTAACATGCTTAACTCGTTATTTCGACTTGTTTTGAGCCTGACCCCGAAATCACCCGCTTTTGCAGATTTCATGGCTACGTTAAATTGCGTAAATGAATGCCATGCACGAATTCCAAAACCTATTATTAGCACCACCATTAAGATACCAAACATAATGACAGCAGCAGTCTGCTGATTTGAACCCCATGACCCAGGCATGATCTGATAATAATGATATCCGATCACAATAAAGCTGCTAATTGCAAGCACACCTAGAAGTACCATTACATAAATAGTTTTAAATTTCATATTTCTAATCTTTATATATGTTTGAAATCTTTATCATGTTTTTTCATGGATTGATTTCAGTCACTAAAATGTATACCTAGTCCTGTGAAGAAATCATTAAAGTTTAGCTCAAACCAAATATTTTCATTCTGTTTATAAACGCTACGAGTGCATTCACTCAGTATTGGCGGCACAGAAGATAAATCTGTTGTGTAATCAAGATCAGGCAATGCTTGAGGCAGCTCGTCAATAAGAATCCCTGCAGCCTTACTTTTTTTACCAATCAACAATATTTTTTGTAAATTAGTCTTTTCATTACTATTGAATATCATTTTCAAATCGAAGATTGGCACGATATTCCCTCTTAAATTCACCACCCCTGAAAACCAGGGCGGCGTATCAGGGATGCTACAGATGGGTATATTGTTAACGATTTCGCTACCCAATGCTTCATCCATAATCAGACCAATATCGCCTGTCCGAAATCCATAACGTAACTGTTCTTCTGACTTACTTGTCTGGGCAGCAATTGGAAGCTGTTTTATTGGATGAAACCGATTCAGCGCCTCGCTTGGTTTGATCATTATCGTGAATACACTGCAAGTAGATTGTCAGCATGCAATTCTAACCCTGGCATATTCACGACACACTTATATTCCTTAGTTAAGGACTACTCAATGAATTCCCGTACGACTTCTTCAAAGACTTCACGTCTTACGGGTTTAATAATATAGGTATCACAACCAGCGGCTTTGCCTTTAACACGATCTGCGGGCGAAGAATTACTGGTTAACATAACTACCGGAGTTTTTCTTTTGGCCGGATCACGTTTGACACTCTTGCAAATCTTGTATCCATCCACGTCCGGTAGTACTACGTCAAGAAAAACGATGTTGTACTGGTTTTCATTAAGGAACGCCATTGCCTGTTCACCATCCTCAGCAAAATCAACATTTTTTGTAATATCGCTCAAAGCCATTTTTAACTGTGTCCTGATAGGTAAACTATCATCAACGACAAGCACTCGAATATCGCTTGGTGCATTTATTTCAATCGACTCTATATGGGCGTTATCATCCTCAAAAACTGAGGTAGGCATATAGTCGTGCTCCTCGGTGACAATACGCTCAAGCAAAACCAATAGTCGATTAGCAATCAAGGGTCTGCCAAGGAAATATTTACAATCTTCGGGTTCCTCGGTACCAATCATGAGTGCGCTTATATTTGCCTTGGCCTCATTCATCAAGTGGTAAGCGTGCCAGCGTTCAACTGCACTCACATCATCCGCATTAACGACAACCACATCAGGTAGTTTTTTACTTGTAGTTCTGTCCTGAAGCTCAAATGATGGTTCCCGGCTTTTAGAGATAGACAGTACACTTTTTATGACCTTCATCTCACTCTTTGTTTCGTCAATACCGACTGTTGCGACTGAAAATGTATTATTTTTACCCATAGATCCCACTTAAATCATTTGTTTTATATATTATTAATCTTTGCTGTGGTTTTAATACAGTAAATTTCCACATTTCGCCTAATCTATCTGGTAATTCAATAGCAACTACCTTAATAATTACATGATCGATAACATTTTAACTTCTCGAAGTTTACCACCATTATTATTAGTGGAGATGCCTCGGAATTAATGACAATATCTCCGGAAGCTAAGCTTCATTACCTACATCAAAATTCTTTCCACTCGCTGTCTTCGATGTTATCCCCAGGCGGTAGACTCGCCTTAGGACGTGCAGCAACTGCTGCCCGCATATTTATCTGGGTTCCGGTTTGGGATTCGGTTTGTCTACTGTCACCATTCTGTACACGCTCAACCTTTACTGTCTTGGCCGCTGCTTCACCTCCTCTCAACTTGAAATATGAAACCAGAGAAGT
>CAZDFI010000096.1:0-3071 GCA_964504725.1 uncultured Enterobacteriaceae bacterium | reverse complement strand
GTGCCCCCATCGCTTCACTTGCTGCTGCTGCCTCCTCTACCAGCGATGCATTTTGTTGTGTCATATCATCCATCTGCATCAAGGAACGGTTCACCTGAACAATACCATCTGCTTGCTCCTGACTCGCCTCTGCAATTTCAGAGACTATGTCATTAACTTTCTTTACTGAACCCAGAATTTTTTCCAATGCCTGCCCTGATTCATTTACCAACTTGGTACCATCTTCCACCTTACTAACACTGTCCTTGATAAGGCTTTTGATCTCTTTTGCTGCGGTAGCACTGCGCCCGGCAAGACTTCTGACTTCACTGGCTACGACCGCAAAGCCTCTGCCATGATCTCCCGCACGTGCCGCTTCCACCGCTGCATTCAAGGCCAACAGGTTGGTCTGAAATGCGATTTCATCTATCACCCCTATAATATCGGCAATTTGGTTGCTGGAATTGTTAATTTCGCCCATTGCTGTGATTGCCTGTGTAATTATCTCATCACCATGCTGGGCCTCATCCCGGGCAGTAATAGCCAATTGATTCGCATGCTGCGCATTCTCTGAATTCTGATTTACTGTACCAGTCATTTCTTCCATGCTGGAGGCAATCTCTTCCAGGCTTGACGCCTGTTCCTGAGTACGTTGGCTCAGATTTGTATTACCCTGTGAAACTTCTTCTGCAGCCGTACTCACTTCGCTAGCACCAGAACGGATACCTGATATCACTTCTGTCAACTTGTCTTGCATCACATAAAACGAGTTATATAGCCAACTGATTTCATCCCCGTCTTCCTCAAACAATGGTGTTGAAAGATCGCCTTTTGTAATAATTTTTAGCAAGTCAGACGCGTGAACGATCGGCGTAGTGACTATCGTCCGGACGATTAAATAAATACATATACATAGTATAATATTGACAGTAATCGCAATAAATATAACATTGTTGACAATTTCACTATTTGATTTCAGGAATTCGTCACTCAGTAGGTTCCCGACCACCAGTCCAAAACCACCGCCAACAATAAGGATGACCAGCAGACTTAATCCCGTTATTTTATAGCTAAGAGATAAATTCTTAAAAGTTTTCATACGTAAGGTAGCCGCCATTAATTTGAATTTTAGTTTTCCTGTTGATTCCTGTTATCGGTCTTCACAATATGGCCTGTTGCACATCCTTCAATACGCCCGTATTTATCAGAAGATCAATATCCAGCAATATAATCATTTTTTCATCCATCGTCGCCAAACCTTTTACAAAATTTGTACTAATTGCACCACCCAAATCAGGCGTTTTACCAATTGCTTCTTTAGGCAGGTTATAGACTTCTGACACTGCATCGACGACCAGCCCTACTGTACGCTCACCTGCATCAGAAACCACTTTAACGATCACTTCAACCGTTGATGAATTAAATTCTGCGTTGGGTAGCTGAAAGCGCTTCCGCAAATCAATAATTGGCACCACCATACCACGCAGGTTACTTACTCCCAATACATAGTCTGGAGTATTGGGGATCGCTGTTGCGCCATCCCATCCCCGGATTTCCTGGACCTTCATGATATCTACCCCATATTCCTCATCCGCGAGCATAAAGGTCAAATATTGATCTGTACTATCTGCCTGTATTGAAGACCGATCTACCTGTGTTGATGTATTCATAAGAAGCTCCCGAGAATTCTAATAATTTAAGTTTCACGCTAACACGATGCCATGAGAATACCCAAATTACCTACCCAAGGTTGTGTATAGCACATAACATGCTCTGCATGTCATACTACATTATAGAATGATACTGTTTATTGAGAACTGGTTCTCAGAAATATTTTGATATGTGTGAGCCGCATAAGCATACACGGATTATAAATAAGCTTCTAGAAAAGCTCTGCTTTTCCAGCCCCCATAGACGTCTGCTTTACTGGATTCGCTTTTCCCAGCGTAACGCGACAGTGAGTTATTTCTTCCTGCATCGCTTCTAAATATTTTGCTACTAGTTCGGCATCTTGCGGTTCTGCAACTTTCAATTCGGACAGTTTCTCGAACAAACCAGCAAATAAATCCTCCATTTTCTCTGTCCGATGATGGGAATGTATTACTAATTGCTGCACGATATCATCGAATTGTAATGAACGCGTCGCAGTAACGACATTCTGCTTTATCTGCTTACTGAGCGCCGATATTCTACCTAATCGCTCAACTTCCTGATCATTTGAATCCAGAACTTCAGCAACAATTAGCTGGACTAAGTTTTCCTGTTCTGCCACCTGCCTGTTAAGACTATTGAAGCTTTCAACAAGTGTTTTTATTGCATCACCCACTAACGTGCTCACCTGTCCCAGTTCATCCTGCAATATCTGATGCTCTCTGGATACCAGCTGGTTTAGATCTTCTGCCAGACCATATACCGCCTCTCTCAGATCAGATGATCCAATTATCTCCTTACCCATCTAATCGTTTCCCATTTACTATCTAACTATTAACTAAGTCTTCGATTTTGGCCACAATATTACCAATTGGTAAAACATGATCAGTAGCATCTAGTTTTACAGCTTCACCTGGCATACCCCAGACGACACTGGTTTTTTCATCCTGGGCGATAGTGGGCGCCCCCGCATCATGTATCTCCAACAAACCACGAGCACCATCCGTCCCCATGCCCGTTAGAATGACACCTACGGCATTCAAACCTGCATTCTGAGCTACTGAACGAAACATAACATCCACCGACGGCTTATGACGATTAACAGGTTGGCCATCGTTCAGTTTGCAGCGATAACGTGCGCCATCCCGAACCAGCATCAGGTGACGGTCACCAGGCGCTATATACACATGGCCCTGAGTAATAATCTGCCCATCCTCAGCCTCGCTGACGACCATCGGTGAAACAGTATCCATGCGTTTGGCGAAGGCTGTACTAAACGCAGGTGGAATATGCTGGGCTACAAGCGTCCCGGGGGAATCCGGTCGCATTTGAAGTAGAATCTCCTTAATTGCTTCTGTGCCACCTGTCGAGGCGCCAATAGCAATAATTTTTTCCGTAGCCTTAACCTCCGTTAACGGTGATCTTTGCAACACCACCGTAGT
>CAZDFI010000095.1:4785-9456 GCA_964504725.1 uncultured Enterobacteriaceae bacterium | reverse complement strand
TACCGCCGAGTTTAATGACCCACACGATTATATTTTTTCAGGCTCAAATAACGCAAATATTGCCGAAGCCTTATCAAAGCATTCCTGATATTCAGCATCCAGTCGTGAATCCATAACGATACCACCCCCCGCCCAGCAATACATTCGATCATTGTGATGCACCAATGTTCGGATAGTAATATTGCTATCCATATTGCCATCAAAGCCGATATATGCCATTGAACCACAATAAATACTGCGCCTGTGTGGCTCGAGTGCTTCAATGATTTCCATCGCACGTAATTTTGGTGCCCCGGTGATAGAACCTCCAGGGAAACAACCTCGTAATAAATCCAGTGCATCATAGTTATCAGCTAACTGCCCGATAACGGTACTTACTAAATGATGTACTTTGGCAAAACTCTCCAGAGCAAACAACTTGGGAACAGACACGCTGCCATGGCGACATGATTTGCCAATATCATTTCGTAAGAGGTCGACAATCATTAAATTCTCCGCACGATCCTTTTTACTTTCCAACAAGTCTTCACTTAATGCCATATCTTCATAGACATCAGATGAACGTCGTCGTGTTCCTTTGATGGGCTTTGTTTCTACCAAACCATTATTCACTTTCAGGAATCTTTCCGGTGAGGTACTTAATACTGCTCCTTCAGAAATTTTAAAAAATCCACTATACGGCGCAGGATTTAATCTCCGTAATTTCAAATAAGCAGCCCAGGGATCACCAGCAACATCGATTGAGAAACGTTGAGCCAGATTTACCTGATAACAATCCCCTTCCCTGATGTAATGTTTAATTTTATTGAACGCACGCGCGTAAAATTCATTATCCATATTTGGATGAAGACTAGAGAGTATCTTAAATTCCTGTGTGCCTGAATTTGAGGTGCTTGATTCTACTTTCGACTGAAACAGGTCTTGTAGCTCATTCCATTCATCAAATGTTTTTTCGTCTTTCCCGTAGCCTGTCAGCCACGTCCTGCGCTGATGATGATCAGTAATGACGGCCCAGTCGTAGATACCGATAGCCATATCTGGCATAGAAATATCATGCTCTGAAATCTCAGGTATTTTTTCAATCCTGCGCCCAAGATCATAGGCAAAATAGCCTAATGCGCCTCCGGCAAATGGGACTGTTGAAAGTTTGGTCTCGTTCTTGCCAAGTAATGACTTTACAATTGAAAATGGATCCTCAGAAGAATGCTCACTCTTTCCATTTGCAAAAACTATTTCTGTTTCATCAGCAAAGGTCTTTAACGTAATGTAAGGACGCGCAGCCAGAACGTCATAGCGTCCGAGATCAATATATGGATAGCCACTATCCAGAAAGATACTCCAGTCTTCGTCAGCAAGGTGAGAAAATAGTTGCGCAGAATCACGATAATAGGGCAGTTCTGTCAATTTAAATGTCAAGCTACAGCCCTCGATAGCTGCGCAACCGAAACTGCCGCCGCACAACTCAGCACTTTGTGTTCATCTTCTTTGGGATAGCTCAGTAAATCTGTAAAGTCGACATGTTTTAAATTATTCCTGGATGCCAGTTTTCGAATAAGAAAACGCCCTGCCCCTGCACCTACTAGGCAGTTTATTTGCTTCATTTCTGGCCGTGATAAAATTATTGAAAGAGATTCATTTATTTTTTCTAAATGCGAATTAGCAACATGTTTAGCAATCTCTATGGTAGGACAAATGTCATCTCCATCTTGAAGATCCAGACCTACCATCCTGGCCAATCTTCTTGCGCTGTCAAATAAGGTTTTACCTGCCCCATCTGCAGTCATCATCATATCGTCTTGTTCATTCAGTTCGCCCGTCAATCGATAAATATCTGCCATTGTTGAGAAATTTTCGGCGGCAATATTTTGTAATTTATCATCACAAAATATTTTATTCACAACTGCCATGACGGGTGTTCTTATAATTCCGGTATAGACAAGTTCATTGTTACGTAATCTTTCATGGTCAGTGTAAGCAGTATTGATCAACTGCCCTGATGAGAAAGGGATAATATCCGTTGTTGTGCTTCCAATATCAATTAACACACCTTCATCGACATGTTGTGCTACGAAACTGGCTGTCGCGTGCCAATTGGCTGATGCGATATCAGCGATATGGAGTTCTGCCTGATCTGATCTTATTAACCCCCCTTTGCCAGCATACAGATGATAGCACTCTTCTTCGAAGTGACCGTTAAGAAACCGAGTTAACTCCTTAATACCTGAACTTCTATCCTTAAAAATATCTGCTAGCTCTGCTGTCATTGTAATTGTGTGTGTTACTGACTCATCTAATATTTGGCTTTGCATTTTTGATATTGCGTCTTCAAGACTGGCAAAACCCTTCCATAAGGGCGTTGCGAGTTGATTCGCAAAATTTACAGCACCATACTGATCAATCGATGCTACTTTTAAATGTGCGCCGCCGATATCCCAACCAATATATGCATCAAATGACATTTGCTTCTTCTAATAATATATTCACGGGTAAAAATTGTTTATTCTGAACTTCAGGCATAGTTCCATTTTGCCAGATGGATAAAATTAATTCCGCAGGATTTAAAGATAATGACCGTCTTAGCCCAACATAGGAAGTCGTTAATCGGGGATTAATCTCTACTACCACAACAGCACCTGATTCAGTCACTATCAGATCGACTCCAACGTAACCTAACAAACCTTTATCAGCTTTGACGATATGTTGCGCTATCGTATTAAACAGTGTCCACTGCTCTATTAACCCATTTACAACAAGTTCTTTTAATACCCCTTTTCTCCCTGAAATTCCGGGATCAAAACTAAATATCTGTTTATTGCATGCTAACAATTGTGCATTTCCCTGGTAACAAATCATTGAAAGACTTGCTGGCTTACCTGCCAGATATTCTTGAATAACAAAGCGTTCAATACTGATTGAGTCTTTTAATTTATCTAATTCTTTTTTGTCAACACAGAAATAACAATCTTCTGCACCTACACCATCATCCGGTTTAATTACCCAACCACTTCCTGTTTCTGGAATTATATTATCTTTTAATGGCGTAGTTTCTATGCACGAAATATTATTTTTAGAAAGTAGGTCTGCTGTTTGTAATTTACTACTGGCAGACTTCACAGATTCGGATGTACAACCCAGGACAAAGCAGTCTGCTCGTTCAGCCATTACTGTTAAATTAAATAAGATATCGTCATTCTCAGGCGCAATTATCAAGACGGCATCCGCGTCATTCATGCACGATTCAAAAACAGGGTAGATGTCTTCTTCAATGGTGACAATTTCGACAGGGAACAACAATGGATCGAGGCGTGCATCACGTGTCGTGATAATGTCTGTGACGCCCAACTCCAGAAAATCCTTCAGGAGTGCCTCAAGCATCATACTACCTTCCCTGATTAAATTATCAGGTAATTCCTGATCGTGCAGGCCACCACCCGTGATAAACTCACAAATAAATAAACGCATTGGTTACTCTTTTGGAATTCTCATGGAAATTATTCCTGTCATTGATATTCACCAGGGTCAGGTAGTTCACGCTATTGAAGGTCAGCGTCAGCATTACCGCCCTCTACTGACGTCTCTAAGTGAAAGTAATTCACCAGAGAATATTGTACAGGCCTTTATAAACTCATACCCTTTTAAAACAATATATATTGCCGATCTTGATGCCATTGAAGGTCGCTCTAATAATGACCACTTAATTGAGCAATTGCATGATAAATTTAAATCTCTGACATTCTGGATCGATCAGGGTATCTCCTCAGCAAAAGAACTCAATAGCCTATCACGCAGGCAACATGTCATCGGCAGTGAAACAAACATTAGCCCGGAGACATTGGGTGAAATGATCACATCGATACCGGATATTATTCTATCTTTGGATTTCCAGACAAATATATTCCTGGGCAATCAGGATTTATTACAAAAAAAAGAGCTATGGCCTGAGAAAATTATCATTATGAGCCTTGCTAATGTCGGTTCGAACAAAGGACCAGATTATGAACTTATATCCAAATTAAAAGAAACTGCAGGAGAAAGGAAAATATACGTAGCAGGAGGAGTCCGTGACGAAACTGATTTACAATTATTAAATGAGATGAACATCGATGGCGTGCTGATCGCAACGGCTTTACATACTCAAAACATCAAATCCGAAACCTTAAGTAAATTCTCAAAAAAAAATGCCCCGTAAAACGGGGCACTTAATAATAAAACTCTGCTGTTTAAAAAACAGCTTGGTATTATTGTTTTATAGTTTAATCGTGTGCAGCGAAAGGATGAGCTGCAGAACCACGCTTGCTCAATACTTCAGCAGCTTTTGGCTCACGAGACACAGCACGCTTGATTGAAAGCTTGGTAGCTTCGTAGTTGAAGTCCTGGATTTTAGTGTCATCATCAGCCTCCCAATGAATGAACACACCAACACAAATAAAGACATCATCCGCTTCATCCGCAGGGATGGTGCCATCTTCAACACAATCCATCACAGCCATAGCGACAGCGCGCTGTGCAGGACCGAACATTTGAACAGCCTGTTTTGCACCTTTTATAGTTACCTTGTTAAACAAGATTGTATTTGGCTTACAAGCCAAGTTTGGTGCAACAACCGCCATCAGCGCATTGCACCCCTCTTTTTGGTTTGTTAGTGCATTGCAGAATGCTGTTTCTGCAGCA
>CAZDFI010000095.1:0-4775 GCA_964504725.1 uncultured Enterobacteriaceae bacterium | reverse complement strand
TTGCCTTCACCAACCAGTGCTTCTCCAAGTAATACTCTATCAATGACCGCCATTTTATTATCTCCTCCAGCTAGAAAGCCAAACAGTTTCCCGAATATAGACATATCTGTTTTCCTAATCTAGTAATTTAAAAATATGAGGATTTCATCCCCAGCCAAATAAGCCGATATACAGATGAAAAAGAATCTGCAAATCAACAATTCTATAAATCTATTTTTGTCAGATGGTAAACCAAGAGGCTTGCTGCAGTTAAATCTGCGCTGGTCCCTGGATTGGCTCCCTTATTTTTTAGTTCCCTATCAAACTTCTTCAGCATTTCAGCCCCATCTTCTGGACTATTATTTTTTTGAAACGCTTCTGCAATGGGAACTGCTTTTATTTTTATTTTCTCTGCTACTTCCAGACCGAATTTCCGCCTGATGTGAGAATCAGGAAACTCAGCCATAAACCCAATATAGCAGGCTACGGCCGCCCATTCTACACTATTCCATCGTACTGCAAAGTCTTCTATGCATATAAATCCTAAGGAAAGAATATCAATAAAGCCTGTAACATATTGTTTCGCAATCAAATCTCTGTTTTTGGCTTCTGCCATTGCTTTTTGGATGGTGGTGCCTGCATCCAATTTCTTGTTCACATCATATTTTTCGCTCTCACCAAGCCCGCCAGGGTTAGCGTGGTGAATGGCTTCAAATATGCAGCTTGTATCCTTTACATCCAGTTCTCGTAGAACCACTCCAAGATTTGACTGAAGCGAGCCCATTCCAAGCTCCGCTGCCCTAAGCAGGGGGGCGAATAACATCAACATACCAAGATTAGTGTTGCAACCAACCCCGGACATTGTCACTCTAACACCCTCAAGCACACGCTCTCCAACTGATAATGTAGGGTCACACAATATTGGGCTTGTTAATTCTGCGCTTTTGATAAAATCGTCCACTGTCATTCCATGACCTTCTGAAAAACGGCTGACATTCCCTGGTTTTAGTGAGGTTACCTCTGTGATAAAGCTGGACATAACAGCATCCTGAAAATCGGATACCTGGGACTGGCTTGCCATTGTTCAGGACGCTACTTAAGGCAGGATAGACTGTGATTCTGTGAAACTGAGCCGGTTGACCATATCGTCGATAAGGCTTGAGGCTATATTGAACTCCGTGACCTTTTGCAGCCCCCACCATGCAGGAATACTATTCACCTCAATCACTTGTAAGTGTCCCATAACATCGGATATTAGATCGACACCACCATAATCTACACCAACGGCTTCTACGGCGTCTTCTGAGAGTCGACTCAACTCCTCATCCAGCTTTAAAGCCTCACACTGAGCACCCTGGGCACGATTGGTGATCCAGTTTGTGCTTCGTCGTAACATTGCAGAAACTGCTTTACCATTGATTACAAAGACTCTGATATCAAAGGAATTTTTTTCTCCACAATCAACGTAGGATTGTAGATAATAAACACCTGCAAAGGTTTCGTCGTGAATTAGCCCCGTCTCTTTATCAAGTAGATGTACACCAATACCTTGTGAACCAAATAATGGTTTTGAAACCAGCTTTCTCCCCTGCCCACACTCTTGCTGATAAATAAACTCAGCTTTTTCTTTTGATTCACACACCCAGGTGCTTGGTGTAGGGATCCCTGCTTGCTTAAGCAGAAAACTGGTCATCGATTTGTCGACCGTTCGCTCAATTCCTCTAGGGTTGTTATACACAATAATGCCCATTTCGGATAAAGCATGTAGAACATTCAGCCGGAAAATAACCTGCTCAAGCGTGCCACCTGGCACGCCTCTCACGAACACAGCTAAAGGCAGGGTATTGAAGCCGGGAAGATTGATCTCAGTATCAGATTCACCGATAGCTATATGGCAATCCATGGAAGAAACATACTGGCCACTCAAACCATGGGCGGCCAATGCTTCCTTAAGCTGGCGCCCATGCCAACCAGGGTCATCTGTAACAATTGCTATTTGTGATCTTTGATCAACCACATTAATTATTTAATTACTGAATGATTTATCCAATAAGTCTTTATCTAATTTACCGGCGTGGAATGTCTTCCCTGTTTTGATAGATGTCACTGACACCTTGGCTGGACTAAACAACAACGGATCAATTTTATAAAAATCATAATTTACCTCTTTGAATATTTCACTAAATGGTCTGCCATAGTCTTTCGATGTCGAACTTGGAAGTTGATTAGCTAATTGTTTAGTCTCTGAATTATTTGCATCGACATATAAGTGAACCTGTCCCGCAAATAAAATAGCATCATTGGTTCTGCCCATGGCCGTCATAAAATCGGGCGAAGGTGGACAGAGCGGGGCACTCCCGGCGCCATCAGTCACCTGCATTACGTTAAATTCAAGTGCATGAACCTTATGCAGGGCAGTCTCCAATACTCGCGACACAATTTGCACACAACCACTCAGGCTGGAAGTTGGTGTCATGATTAATGTCAACTTGTTGGGGGATATGTCGCAATGCTCAGCGATATTTTCTGCCACTTCTATTGGTGGCATGACATCCGATTCTATAACCAAACAGGCAGTGTCTGTTTTATCCCTGTACTCCAATTCTTCAAATAAAGGTTCATTACTTCCCATTGCACGACCAGGTCCTGAACCCAGTGCATTAAAATCACCGTTCGATAGATTCCAACCTGCGTATTGACTGGCCAGACAGGCAATAACTGAATGTGAACTATGGACGTCCACATACCACGACCAATTGTCAAGCAAATTTGTAGTGGACCGCAAAGTTACATTTCCCAGTCCCCCCATGCAAATCTCAGCTATTCTACAACCCGCCTCCAAACCACCTGGTGCATTAATACCTGCATCCACAATAGCTGTACCATTCTCCAGCCGGGTCACTGATAATCGTAGCGAATCTATATTTTCTTTTAATGAACGTACCAGTGGTTCAGCCAATCTATTGACACTGGGATAATCTTGATTTTGAGCCATACTAAATTCGAGAATCCATATTAGTTATATTCGATTTCATGCTGCAATTTTTCTATACCAAGTAATTTTTTCAGCATAGTTTCGCGCTGTTTCAGTAATGCTTTGGCCTCCCCTGATGAATTTGCAGCCGCACATATTGTACAGATTGGCTCACCTGACGCAATCGATTTGCCCGGCTTTGGTCGATCATTAACCCAGCCCGGCCACTGTAGACGCGGTATGGTAATATTTTTCCGAGCATATAAGACCCTCAGTGCTCGCGATAGACCTTGACCCAACTTGTGCTCAGAGTCAGTTTCAGGCTCTGGCATCGTTCCATTAAAAGCAGCCAAATGTTGGACGAATAAACTCTCCTTGTCTTCATACAATTCAAACGTTGCTGTGGGACGAGGATTCAGTTCAAGTATTGAATACTGCCCTGTCTCTTCAACGATAAAATCCAGACAACATAGCCCTTTCAGATTGAACGATGGGACTAATTGTCTGATTGCATCAGTCACTTGCAGGCATAATTCTTTAGACAGGTTAGCATTTGAAACGGCACCCGCAAAAGTAAAGTCACCATTTTCACTACAGACCCACGTTTCATTAAAACCAAGCACATGGAACAAGTTACCATCTGCAAGAAATGTGACTGAGTAATTTTTACCCTGTAGAAAAACTTGTAAATAACAAGTTGAATCCAATGTCATTCCTTGATTATAGTGTAGGACGTGACCACCTCCGGCCCCACCAATTGTTTTTATGAGAAAAGAACCTTTAGACTCCATATGTTTATCTTTATCAGTGAAAAAACCAGGATAAGGTAGTACAAGTTCTCCTAACCTTTTAAAAAAAACGCTGGGATTTTTTACTTGTCTAACGACACTGGAATGATTCCCGATCACTGAAAATTGCTGTTCTAACTGCGCCAATAAATCCGGGCACTCTTCAAACCCAGTACCGATGAGCAGCTTGAGATTAGTATTGTTACTTTCATATTTAGTAACAATGTCAATTAACACTTCGGGATCACTTCCGCTACTGAATCCAGTGACGGAATGATTTGAGAGTGTATTCTCGACAGTATCTTCATCTGCGAAGAAATCAATCACGTGCACACTAATCCCTGCACGTTTCGCAGATGTGGCTAAGGCACGACCGGATTGTGAAATAATCAGATATTGATTATTTCGCGACATACTCCCGCGCAACCTTGAAGGTTTCATCATGATCCAGATAAAGTGGTTTATCTGTTTCTTTCATCATTTCAAACATACGATAATGCACCTTATATTTCACATTACCCATTGCTAAAGCACCTATACCCACAGCTTTATTTGGTGTGAAATCAAGCTCCTTACCCATGTCATGCAATTCAACACCCTCTATACCCAACGGAGGAACAGCATTTGCGTCTGCTGCAACAACCAGATTTTCCGCTAATTCCAGTTGTGCTTGTGATATCACCTGCAAACCAGCTTTGGCGGAACCAATCACAATGTCCGCATTTTGAATCATCTTACCGAGTGCTTCTTCAGTGCTTCCATCTCCTCCCTTCATATTGACACTAAACTTGCCATTATTTTCTTCAGCAAATTCCTGTGCCACATCAATGCCCCTGCTGCTCAGCAAATAGACATCCGCACCACAATTGGCAGCAATAATTCCAGCACATACACCGACTGGACCCGTGCCCCCAATAATATGCACGCTTTTACCTTCGAGCGAGTCACCCGTTTTATTTTTCAAACAATTTTCCACGCAGGCAATCATGGCTGCAGCCGTGGTGATCGCGCCACTTGGATCAGCAAATACTGAA
>CAZDFI010000094.1:7673-9640 GCA_964504725.1 uncultured Enterobacteriaceae bacterium | reverse complement strand
CCTATCGTTCCCACATTTACATGTGGTTTCGTGCGTTCAAATTTCTCCTTCGACACTGCTAATCACCTCTTAATCTTATGGTTCGTTAATTAAATGTATATTTTAATGGTGCTTATTGACGATGGCCTCGGCGATATTTGCCGGAACCTCATTATATTTTTCAAATTCCATTGTGTATGTCGCACGCCCTTGCGTTGCTGAACGCAGGTCGGTTGCATATCCAAACATTTCAGATAGCGGCACTTCTGCGCGTATCACTTTTCCTGCGGGTGAGTTATCAGTACCCTGTAATATACCGCGACGTCTGTTTAAGTCGCCATTCACCGCCCCCAGATATTCTTCTGGTGTCACAATTTCAACTTTCATCACAGGCTCCAGTAAAACTGGATCTGCCTGAATGGCACCTGCCTTGAATCCCATCGAGCCAGCTATCTTAAACGCCATTTCATTTGAATCAACATCATGATAGGAACCATCGAACAAAGTGACTTTGACATCTTCAATGGGGTAACCAGCCAGGATGCCATTAATCATTTGTTCCTGCACACCCTTATCCACTGCAGAGATATACTCTTTTGGCACCGCGCCACCTACAACCTCATTAATAAATTCATAACCTGCGCCTGGTGTCTGTGGTTCCAGTTTGAATACCACATGGCCATATTGACCACGACCTCCAGATTGACGAACGAATTTACCTTCGACTTTTTTAACGGTTTTACGAATTGTTTCGCGATAGGCTACCTGAGGCTTACCTACATTTGACTCGACGCCAAATTCGCGTTTCATTCGATCAATAATAATTTCCAGATGTAGCTCACCCATACCAGCAATAATGGTCTGCCCGGATTCTTCATCTGTTGAGACTCGAAAAGATGGATCTTCATGGGCAAGTTTACCCAGTGCAATACCCATCTTTTCCTGATCTGCTTTTGTTTTTGGTTCCACCGCAACAGCGATCACTGGCTCTGGAAACTCCATGCGCTCTAATGTAATCACATTATCTGTATCGCAAAGTGTATCGCCTGTGGTGACATCTTTAAGACCAACTGCGGCGGCAATATCACCCGCACGAACTTCTTTGATTTCTTCGCGATGATTGGCATGCATTTGCAATAGTCGACCAATGCGATCTTTTTTACTCTTAACTGGATTGTAGACAGTATCTCCAGAATTCAATACACCGGAATACACTCTAAAGAAGGTCAGGTTTCCTACGAAGGGGTCTGTAGCGATTTTAAATGCTAGTGCTGCGAATGGTGCGTCATCATTTGCTGGTCTTTCTGCTTCCGACTCTTTACCATCATCCAGAATGCCCTTAATTGTTTCAACGTCTGCTGGTGATGGCATATAATCAATGACACCATCTAACATGGACTGAACACCCTTATTCTTAAATGCTGAACCGCAAAATACTGGCACAATCTCGTTTGCCAATGTTCTACTACGAATACCTTTTTTAATATCTGTTTCTGACAGATAAACTCCTTTGAGATATTTTTCCATCAACTCGTCATTGGCTTCTGCTGCAGACTCAACTAAATTCTCACGCCATTCTTCACAGAGTGTTTGAAGATCTGCAGGTATGTCACGTTCTTCAAACTTGGAACCCATGTTGGCCTCTTCCCAATAGATCGCTTTCATCCTGATAAGGTCAACAACACCTTCGAAATTTTCTTCATTACCAATCGCAATCTGCATGGGCACGGCATTACTGCCGAGTCTATGATTGATTTGCTCGACAACTCTCAGGAAATCTGCACCTGCGCGATCCATCTTGTTGACGAAAGCCATGCGTGGAACCTTATATTTATTTGCCTGCCTCCAGACTGTTTCAGACTGTGGCTCAACGCCACCGACAGCACAGAATATGGCACAAGCACCATCCAGTACGCGTAATGAGCGTTCAACTTCAATGGTAAAATCAACGTGTCCTGGCGTATCGATAATATTGATACGATGCTGTT
>CAZDFI010000094.1:0-7663 GCA_964504725.1 uncultured Enterobacteriaceae bacterium | reverse complement strand
CATGCCTTTCCAGAAACAAGTCGTAGCAGCCGAGGTGATCGTGATGCCCCGCTCCTGCTCTTGCTCCATCCAGTCCATGGTCGCGGCACCGTCATGAACTTCACCAATTTTATGCGAGACGCCGGTATAGAACAGAATACGTTCCGTTGTCGTCGTCTTGCCTGCGTCAATATGGGCCATGATGCCGATATTGCGATAGCGTTCGATTGGTGTTGTTCTTGCCACTTTATTTCTTTCTTCTTTCTAAAATTAAATTTCTAAAACTTACCAACGGAAATGAGAGAAAGCTTTATTCGCTTCCGCCATCTTATGCGTATCTTCACGCTTCTTGATGGCCGATCCTTTATTTTCCGAAGCATCAAGTAATTCACCCGCCAGACGTAAGCCCATATTTTTTTCACTTCTTTTCTTGGCTGCATCAACTAGCCAACGCATTGCCAAAGTCACACTTCTTGCCTGACGTACTTCTACAGGCACCTGGTAAGTTGCTCCACCGACACGCCGCGATTTAACTTCAACCGTTGGTTTGACGTTTTCGAGTGCTTTTATAAAAAGTTCTAATGGCTCACCATTTCCTTTTTGTCCCATTTCACCTAAAGCCCCATAAACAATTTTTTCTGCAACTGATTTTTTACCGCTCTGCATAATCATGTTAATGAACTTGGCCAATGTCTGATCACCATATTTTGGATCAGGCAGGCTCTCTCTCTTTTCGGCAACTCTTCTTCTTGACATACTCAGTACTCTATTAAAATTCTGCTATTTAACTTCTGTCTATATTGACTAATTATTTAGGCCGTTTGGTACCGTATTTCGAACGGGCATTACGTCTATCGCTCACACCTGATGTATCCAAAGTACCTCGAACTGTATGGTATCGAACACCTGGTAAATCCTTAACACGACCACCACGAATCAGAATCACGGAGTGTTCCTGCAAGTTATGACCTTCGCCACCAATATAAGTCGACACTTCATGTCCATTAGTTAACCTGACACGCGCTACCTTACGAAGGGCCGAGTTAGGTTTTTTCGGAGTTGTTGTATAAACCCTGGTGCAAACACCTCGTTTTTGCGGACAAGCTTCCAACGCCCGCACGTTGCTTATCACGCGTTGGCGTTTTCGCGGTTTTCTAACTAATTGATTAATCGTCGTCATATTCGATTTTGCTATTTTCTATACAGTTAATCTATGTCAATAAACCCATTAAAGTGAGTCAATAAGACCCTCTCCATAGCGCTAGAGAAACGTCTCAACTAGACACACGGTTAGTTAATTAACAGGATAATCCTAATGATCCAGGCTCTAACGGCAGGAGGCCAATCAACACCTTCCTCCAAACATTTTCAAGCCCCAAAATAAATTGTCAGGCACGATCTTGAATCAGGCCTGACAAAGAAGCGGAATTTTATGGCCTGACGAGCCACCCGTCAAGCCAAAACCCCATTATTTATGCTGTTGGCGTCCCTTCTTCTTGATTTGATGCCACATCTTCAAGATCTGTGGTCACAAGTGGGATTGTCTCTGAGGCTTCATCCATTATCATCTCTTCTTTCGTGGGTCTCTGTTGCCTCTCTGTGTGATAGGAAAGACCCGTTCCCGCAGGAATCAGACGCCCGACAATGACATTTTCTTTCAAACCTCTCAAATCATCTATTTTGCCGCTAACACTGGCTTCAGTTAGTACGCGAGTGGTTTCCTGGAAAGAAGCGGCTGAAATAAATGATTCTGTCGACAACGAAGCCTTGGTAATACCCAAAAGCACAGGCTCCCACTTGGCAGGCAGTTTATCTTCAGCAATCATTTTCTCATTTTCATCAAGAGCCCTTGATTTCTCAATCTGCTCACCTCTTAGAAGTTTCGTGTCACCAGGCTCGGTAATTTCTACCTTGCGTAACATCTGCCTGACGATAACTTCAATATGTTTGTCATTAATCTTCACGCCTTGCAACCTGTAGACTTCCTGAATCTCAGTCACAATGTAATTTGCCAGAGCGTGTACGCCCTTTAAACGCAAGATGTCATGAGGTGTTGGAGGTCCATCCGCAATACTTTCACCCTGTTCAACATGTTCGCCATCAAATGCGGTGATATGTCTCCACTTGGGTATCAGGGTTTCATAATGTTCTCCATCAAGACCTGTGATAACCAGACGTTGCTTGCCTTTGGTTTCCTTACCAAAACTAACGGTACCGGTAATTTCAGCCATGATAGAAGGCTCTTTCGGCTTTCTGGCTTCAAAAAGATCAGCAACGCGAGGTAGACCACCCGTAATATCACGCGTCTTGGCTGATTCCTGAGGTAAACGGGCAATAATGTCACCGACTTTAATCTCAGCACCATCCTCAATATTTACCACTGCATTCGCGGGTAACGGGTAATGTGCAGGGATCTCGGTGCCTGGAATCATCAACTCTTTACCCTTCGCATCGAGCAATTTGATGATAGGACGTAAATCTTTTGCTGATGATGTCCGTTGTTTTGAATCGATAATAACCATGCTGGTCAGACCAGTAATCTCATCGACCTGTCGTTCAACAGTGACACCTTCAGCCATATCCGAAAATTGCACTCGCCCAGCCACTTCTGATATCACCGGGTGTGTATGTGGATCCCAATCGGCCACAACTTGACCCGGCTGGACTACTTCACCTTCATCCACGGTTAAAATTGCACCATATGGAATCTTGTAGCGTTCACGTTCACGGCCATCCTCATCCTGGATAATGATTTCACCTGAACGAGAAATAACCACCTGATGTCCCTTTTCATGTTGTAACATTTTTACGTTTAGACGACGCAACTTGCCACCGTATTTAACTTCTATGTTACTCACTGCTGCTGCTCTGGATGCTGCACCACCAATATGGAAGGTACGCATTGTTAACTGCGTACCTGGCTCACCGATCGATTGTGCTGCGACAACACCTACAGCCTCACCGATTCCGACCAATTGTCCACGACCCAGATCTCGACCGTAGCAAGCAGCACAGATGCCATAACGTGTCTCACAAGTAATTGCTGAACGGACGCATATCTGATCGATACCATTCTGATCCAGAATCTCGACCCAACTCTCATCCAGCAATGTTCCACGTGTCGCAACAACTTCATCTGTAACAACCTTAACCGCATCCTCTGCCAATACCCGACCAAGCACACGATCTCCCAGTGCCTCGACAACATCACCGCCTTCGATGATTTGATTTACTGTATAACCCTTTTCTGTGCCACAATCTTCTTCAACAACGACAAGATCCTGTGCCACATCAACCAGACGACGTGTCAGGTAACCTGAGTTTGCCGTTTTCAATGCCGTATCGGCCAAACCTTTACGTGCACCATGCGTTGAAATAAAGTATTGCAACACATCGAGACCTTCGCGAAAATTCGCTGTAATCGGTGTTTCAATAATGGAGCCATCTGGCTTGGCCATTAATCCACGCATTCCAGCCAATTGGCGAATCTGCGCAGTTGAACCACGGGCACCTGAGTCAGCCATCATATAGATTGAGTTGAATGAATCCTGAATGACGGTTTCGCCTTTATGGTTTTCCACTGTCTCAGAACCTAGTATATCCATCATGGCCTTGGCCACCTGATCATTGGTATGAGACCAGATATCTACGACTTTATTATAACGTTCGCCATTGGTAATCAGACCCGAGGAATATTGTTTCTGGAAACCATGTACCTTTTCTTCTGCCCGCTTGATAATGCTGTCCTTATCATCAGGAATGACCATGTCATTAATGCCAATAGAAACACCCGAACGAGTAGAATAAGCAAACCCGGCATACATCAGTTGATCCGCGAAAATCACCGTTGCCTTCAAACCTAATCTTCTGTAGACCGTGTCGATTAAGCCAGAAACGACCTTTTTACTCAGAGTTCTGTTCATCAATGAAAATTCAAGGCCTTCAGGCAATATCCTGGATAACAATGCTCGACCTGTTGTTGTTTCAACGCGACTTAACTTTTCTTCTTTATCACCATTTTCATCAATAATGATTTCACGAATACGCACCGTAATCTTTGCTTTAAGATCCAGTATTTTAGTTTCATAAGCCCGATGTACTTCATCAATGTCAGTAAATATCATGCCCGTGCCTTTAGCATCCGCTGACTCACGCGTCATGTAGTAGAGCCCTAACACTACGTCCTGGGTTGGCACGATGATCGGCTCACCATTGGCGGGAGAAAGCACATTATTGGTAGACATCATCAAGGTTCGTGCTTCAATCTGGGCTTCCACAGACAGTGGAATATGCACCGCCATCTGGTCACCATCAAAGTCAGCGTTGAACGCCGTACAAACCAATGGATGCAACTGAATCGCCTTGCCTTCAATCAAGATTGGCTCAAATGCCTGAATACCCAATCGGTGCAATGTTGGTGCGCGGTTCAGCATAATCGGATGTTCACGAATCACTTCTTCCAGGATATCCCAGACCTCGGAACCTTCGCGTTCAACCAGTTTCTTGGCTGCCTTGATGGTCGTTGCCAAACCTCTGAACTCGAGTTTGCTGAAAATAAATGGCTTGAACAACTCCAGGGCCATCTTCTTGGGGATACCACACTGATGTAAGCGCAATTTTGGGCCCACAACAATGACAGATCGACCCGAGTAATCAACACGTTTACCAAGTAGATTTTGACGGAAGCGACCCTGCTTACCCTTGATCATATCTGCTAATGACTTCAGAGGCAGCTTGTTCGTGCCTGTGATCGCGCGTCCACGACGACCATTATCCAGTAACGCATCAACAGACTCCTGTAACATACGCTTCTCATTTCGCACGATGATATCTGGCGCACTTAAGTCAAGCAGACGCTTCAATCGATTATTACGGTTAATCACACGACGATAAAGATCGTTCAGATCAGACGTTGCAAAACGGCCACCATCCAGCGGCACCAGTGGCCGCAGTTCTGGCGGTAAAATGGGTAATACCTTCAGAACCATCCATTCCGGTTTGTTTCCTGAAGCCATAAATGCCTCGAGAAGTTTCAATCGTTTTGTCATTTTTTTGAGCTTGGTTTCAGACTTTGTTTCCGGAATCTCGGCGCGTAATTTGTCTGATTCCTCTTTAATATTTGTAGATAGTAGTAGTTCACGTATGGCCTCTGCACCCATGCGCGCATCAAACTCATCACCATATTGTTCCATGGCTTCCAGATAGGATTCTTCCGTCATCAACTGGCCACGCTCAAGCTCAGTCATCCCTGGCTCAATGACAACATAGGCTTCGAAATACAGGACGCGCTCAATCTCACGTAAGGTCATATCCAGCATTAAACCCATCCTTGAAGGTAAGGATTTTAAATACCAGATGTGTGCGACCGGACTTGCCAGCTCAATGTGCCCCATACGTTCACGGCGAACTTTCGAGAGTGTGACTTCGACACCACATTTCTCACAGACAACACCACGGTGCTTTAATCTTTTGTATTTTCCGCAGAGGCATTCGTAATCTTTAACCGGGCCAAAAATCTTGGCGCAAAAAAGGCCATCTCTTTCCGGTTTGAATGTACGATAATTGATCGTCTCAGGTTTTTTGACCTCACCATATGACCACGAACGAATTTTCTCAGGAGAAGCAAGACCAATGGATATGGCATCAAACTCCTCGACTTGCCCCTGCTGTTTTAAAAGTCTTAATAAATCTTTCAAGGTCTGCACCCTCCACAAGACGATACGGTATTTATTGCATGTATGGCACTTTGTACTACCAATACATTAAAATTATTTAATTTCATTCTTTTCGGCGCCATAATTAATATTGTTTCAGTGCAATATTAATACCGAGTGAACGGATTTCCTTAACCAGCACATTAAATGACTCAGGCATACCGGGATCTGTACGATGATCACCATCTACAATGCTCTTATACATTTTGGTTCTACCATTGACGTCATCAGACTTCACTGTCAGCATTTCCTGCAAGGTATAGGCCGCGCCGTATGCTTCCAGCGCCCAAACTTCCATTTCACCAAAACGCTGTCCGCCAAATTGCGCCTTACCACCCAAGGGTTGCTGTGTGACCAGACTATATGGCCCAGTTGATCGTGCGTGCATCTTGTCATCAACCAAATGGTTGAGTTTTAGCATGTACATATAACCCACGGTAACAGGCCTATCGAAAGCATCACCAGTACATCCATCATATAGCGTGATTTGACCACTATCAGGCAGGCCAGCGAGTTTCAACATACCTTTGATTTCGGACTCATCAGCACCATCGAAAACGGGGGTTGCCATAGGCACACCACTTCTCAGGTTTCGAGCAAGCTCCAGAATCTCTTCATCACTGAAACTCTTCAGGTCTTCCTGCTTACCACTTGTGTTGTAAACCTTATCCAGAAATTTACGAAGTTCACCTACATCGGATTGAGCATCCATCATGTCGGATATCTTTTTACCCAAACCTTTTGCAGCCCACCCCAGATGGGTTTCCAGAATTTGCCCTACATTCATACGAGAAGGAACACCCAACGGATTTAAGACAACATCAACCGGTTCACCGTCTTTAGTATGTGGCATATCTTCAACTGGAACTATCATTGAAATAACACCTTTATTTCCGTGCCTCCCAGCCATCTTGTCACCCGGCTGGATAATTCTTTTTACAGCGAGATAGACCTTAACCATCTTCAATACACCTGGGGCAAGATCATCACCCGAAGTCAGCTTGGCCCTTTTCTCCTCGAACAACTCATCAAATTCAATACGCAAACGACCATGTTGCTCCGACATTTGCTCAAGTTGACGGTTTGCGGATTCATTCCTGAGTCGAATATCTAACCATTTTTCTCGTGGTGTTTCTGCCAAATATACCTTGGTAATCTTGGTTTCAGGTTTCAGTCCACCTGGTCCACCTTCAGCCAACTTACCAAGCAGTAAGGTCTCTATCCGTTGGTAAATACCTTCCTCCATAATGCGCATTTGATCACCAAGATCCTTGCGCACATTCTTTAGGTCAGATTCTTCAATTTCCAGAGCACGTGCATCTTTCTCAATACCATCGCGTGTAAATACCTGAACATCGATAATGGTACCATTGGTACCTGATGATACGCGCAGTGAAGTATCTTTCACATCAGAGGCTTTTTCACCAAAAATCGCTCTCAATAATTTTTCTTCCGGTGTTAACTGAGTCTCGCCTTTCGGTGTCACTTTACCGACAAGGATATCTCCTGGATTTACTTCAGCACCGATATAAACAATCCCTGATTCATCGAGTTTATTCAACGCATGTTCACTGACATTGGGAATATCCGCAGTTATTTCTTCCTGACCCAGTTTCGTATCACGTGCTACACAGGTAAGTTCTTCAATGTGTATTGTCGTAAAACGTTCTTCCTTCACCAGACGTTCTGATATAAGAATTGAATCCTCAAAGTTATAGCCATTCCATGGCATAAATGCGACCTTCATATTTTGCCCAAGCGCTAATTCACCTAGATCAGTCGAAGGACCATCAGCCAGAACATCTTTTGCTGCAATTACATCGCCCGGTTTGACCAGTGGCTTTTGGTTAATACAGGTATTCTGATTGGAACGTGTGTATTTGGTCAGGTTGTAGATATCTACACCAGGCTCACCCGCCGTGACTTCATTATTATTAACACGCACCACAATACGACTGGCATCAACAGAG
>CAZDFI010000093.1:8404-9669 GCA_964504725.1 uncultured Enterobacteriaceae bacterium | reverse complement strand
AGTTCACGGCCCAGCGTTAAGTTGGTTCTGATGGAGTCATTAAACAATGCCGGGTTTTGCAATACTGTTGCGACGTTACCACGAATAACATCAAGGCCAATGTCTGTAACAGGAACACCATCATAATAAATCATACCTTCCCTGGCGGCATATAGACCAATCAAAACCTGTACCAGTGTCGATTTGCCACCACCACTGGCACCGACCAGTGCGACTTGCTCTCCTGCCTCTATTTTCAGATCAATACCATTTAAAACATCTGACTCACTATTGCCATACGCAAAATGGACATTTTCAATAGTGATCCCAACCGTATGACTGCCCTCAAACGGATTCTTGTCGTGGCGATATTCAGGTTCCTGATGTAATTCCGGTAGGCAATTAATCCTCTCAAGTGCAGCTTTGGCACCATACCAGGCATATTGTATGTTGAGGATCTCCTGCACTGGCCCCATCATAAACCAGAGATATCCAAACACAGCGAACATTAGTCCGATACTAAGACCCGAAAAAATAACCATCATCATGGCAACGGCGCGAAACAAATCAAAACCAAACAGAAACACCACAAAACTTAAACGGTTCGCCGCATCACTTTTCCATGCAAACGCAGCACCCTGCTCCTTGACTGTACGTGCCTGATCGATAATTCGCGTTATGTAATGACGTTCACGATTACTGGCACGTATCTGATGAATTGAATCCAGTGTTTCGATCAGACTTTGTTGGAAAATTGCAAATGCTGAATTTTCTTCTTTTTTTAGTTCCTTAACACTCTTCCCCAATACCATGGTGAAATAAATCACAATCGGATTAACTAACAGAATGAGTAATGCTAACTGCCAATGTATCCAGAGTAATATTACGGCAACACCAATAACCGTCAGGATAGCAACCAGTAGCCGACTTACGGTACTGCCTACAAATTCATCGATTGTTTGCAAATCAGTCACCAAATATGAGGCGACTGTGCCAGAACCCAGTGTCTCATATTCAGACATAGAGACCTTCTCCAAATGTGTCAACAAGGCAAGACGAATCCTGAAAATGACATCTTTGGCGATGATAGTAAATTGTCTGGATTGCCATACATTCAATACCACAGCTACCAATCGAAGACACAAAGTAAGCACAAGGATCACAATGATGTAGAGCATCGGCTCATGCCACGAATCAGGAGTCATGGAATTGATTGTCTTAACTACCGTTGCGGGATTGTTCAGTAATACCTCATCAACCAGTAGCGGCATCAAGAGAGGTACGGG
>CAZDFI010000093.1:7135-8394 GCA_964504725.1 uncultured Enterobacteriaceae bacterium | reverse complement strand
GGTACGGGTACATTCGCAAGGGTCGCAAGGATTGCGATAATGTTTGCGTAAACGAGTTCTCGTTTATGTTCGCTGGCAATCGTTAAAATATATTGCCAGTTATACACATGATTCTGTGTGATACCCTTTTCATGGGTCGGACTATCTTGAATATCTAACATTTTATATTTCTGACATCTATCTATTCCACTCTAACGGCGGTTCGTCCATTAATGCTGCCTGCTCACGTAAACTCAGTATATGATCTTGCCAATACTGTTGGGTATTAAAATATGGAAAAGCCATCGGGAAAGCGGGATCATCCCATCGGCGCGCCAACCATGCTGAATGATGCATTAACCTTAAAGACCTGAGTGCTTCGATTAAATACAGTTCTCGGACATCAAATTCGCGAAACTCTGAGTAACCCTCCAGTAAATCTGCCAGTCTTTCAGTCATATAATCACGGTCACCTGATAAAAACATCCATAAATCCTGAATGACTGGCCCCATCCGGGCATCATCGAAATCAAGAATAAAAGGTGATCCATCTCGCCAGAGGATATTTCCGTGATGACAATCTCCGTGCAACCTGATGATTTCATGATCTCCTGACCGTTCGTAACATTGATAAATCCTTTTCATAATATCTTCACTTAATGTCTGGTAAGCTGTTTCGAGTTCAATGGGGATGAAGCCATTCTCGAGTACATAGATATTAGAGTTAGCACCAAAACTTTCAGGATCCAGTATTGGCCTGTGCTGATAGGATTCAACGGCGCTCACATTGTGAATGCGTGCCATATATCTGCCTAATTGTTTAAGGTGTTCAGGGTTGTCCAGTTCAGGCGAACGGCCCCCTCTCCTGGGATAGAGTGAGAAACGGAAATTCTCATAGCGATGTAATGTCTCGCCATGTTCATCAACAATTGGAGCAATCACGGGAATTTCATGTTCAAGCAATTGAAGCGTAAATTGCTGTTCTTCCCTGATTGCCTCATCTGACCATCGGGCTGGCCTGTAAAATTTGGCGATGACAGGCTCCGATTCATCAATACCAATCTGGTAAACCCTGTTCTCATAACTATTCAATGCAAAGATACGCCCATCACAACACAATCCTGTGCTCTCTATCGCATTCAGGATCTCATCCGGCCCAAGATTTTGATAAGAAACAGTCGCTTTTTCATCATTCATGGTTGTGATTCTATCAGGCACTCATGGACAACGGTAAACCTGTTCCCAAATAAGTAAAATGAAGTCGTGAGTGTGGTTAAATA
>CAZDFI010000093.1:5489-7125 GCA_964504725.1 uncultured Enterobacteriaceae bacterium | reverse complement strand
CGAGTTCAATAAGATGTGAGTAATCAGATACCGCTTATTAAATAATTATGCCTCTAGACATATCACAACTGATTTCTGAAGCTGGTACTGGCAACCACGATGCGCAGCTCCAGCTTGCGGATTTATATGCGAGCGGCTTCGGTGTGCCCGTTGATATTGATCAGGCTGCCTATTGGTATCGTCAGGCTGCGGAAGCAGGATCGGCGAAAGCCCAAAATCAATTAGGCCAATTATTCATCAAAGGCAGAGGTGTACCACAGGATTATACGCAGGCTTATGACTGGTTTTCTTTATCAGCAAAACAAAATGATGAGGCTGCGCAGGCAAACCTGGCCTGGTGTTTTCAACGTGGTCTGGGTATTGAAAAAAACTACTCAAAGGCCTTCGAATGGTATTTAAAAGCTGCAGAAAATGGCCACGCAGGTTCCAGATATAACCTGGCATACATGTACGCACATGGTCATGGTACTGATAAGAATTATGAAGAAGCCTTTAAATGGTATGCCCGTGCTGCCAGGCAAGGCCACGTGAAAGCACAACTAAATGCCGGTCTTATGTGTATGAATGGTCAAGGAACGGATGAGAATATTCAACAGGCCTACGACTGGTACAGGGAAGCTGCCCTGCATGGTTATGACAAAGCGCAATATAACCTGGCATTGATGTATGCGGGTGGTCATGCTATTGAACAGGATGAAGAGAAGGCCTATGAGTGGCATAAGAAATCAGCCAAACAAGGTTATGTAAAAGCGCAATTTAGTCTCGGAATCTTATATATGCATGGTCTTGGTGTCGAACAGGATTATGCCAGAGCGGCCAAATGGTTTCATAAGGCAGCTGACCAGAATTACGCTAAGGCCAATTATCAATTAGGGAAAATCTATATGGAAGGACTCGGTGTCCCGGCAGATGTAACAAAGGCAGCCAGATTACATCAACTGGCAGCGGAAGCTGGTTATGCCAAAGCTCAATATCGATTCGGGCGATTATTCAGTAAGGGATTAGGTGTGAACCGTGATGAAAAAACCGCTTACAATTGGCTCAGAGAAGCGGCAAAACAAGGCCATGTGAAAGCCCAATACGCTACTGCGATACATCGGGTAAAAGGCATTGGTGTCACAAAAGATTATGTCAAGGCATATGCCTGGATGATGCTCGCAAATCAGTCACAAAATCCACATGTAAAAGAATTCTTGCTCAAAATTGGCAGCAAACTAACAGATGTCCAGATCATAGAAGCCAAGACTCTCGCAGATAAATGGCAGACTGATGAATATCATTTAACGACAGCGACTTAATTGTCAATACACTGCGGAATTAATCATCGGTACCACTCTGCTTTTTTGATCACCACTTTGTTGAGTAGTTTTTTCAATTTCGGCGTTTTTCCATTTCAGTATGTTGTAATAACGACGAGTATTTTTCACAAATTTTACAGGTTCGTGACCCCTGGCATAGCCATGCATAGTTTTTCGATGCCAGTTTTCATCCGCTAGTAAAGGTAATCGCTCGCTCACATCAGCCCATTCATCTGGATTACCTCCCTGGGACTGGGTTAACTTTCTGGCATCTTCCAGATGCCCAAAACCAATATTATATGCAGCAAGTGCAAACCACATCCGGTCTTCGCCCTGGA
>CAZDFI010000093.1:3050-5479 GCA_964504725.1 uncultured Enterobacteriaceae bacterium | reverse complement strand
CTCCCATGATGCTTTGTTCCGGATCAAGCCTGTCATCAACACCTAATGATTTTGCTGTATCTGTTGTTAACATCATTAGCCCTCGTACCCCTGTCGGTGATTTTGCTTTTGGGTTCCAATGGGATTCCTGATAGCTCAGTGCTGCGAGTAATAGCCAATCCAGTTCCATTTCTCCGGCTGACTTAATAAATAGATCCCTGAAACTCGGTAACTTGTTATCAATTTTCTCTATGAATGTACGCGTATCCACATAATCAAATGAATCTGCATGTTGATAATAATGATTGACTAATTTCGCCAATGACCCTTTCTTATTGATGCGTTTAAAAAAACTTCTGACTGCTTTATCCAGCGAATGGTCAGTCTTGCGTTGATATATCCATGCAACGGGTAATTCACCAGTAACATCGAAAGCAACCCTGACTTCAGGAAATAAATGACGATACATGGCAACCCAATTAGAATCTACGATCGCAATTGGCACACTGTTTTCATTCACCATCCTGAGTATTTCAGTCATACCTTTATTTTCTAGTACGCGCCATGCAAGATCGGGATGATAGAAACTTAATATTTTTAACAGGGCTTGATATGACTGTTCTTCACTGATAACAATTTCATCTTCCGTAAGATACGCAATTGATCTTGGTTTTCTGTTTTTCTGATGATAAACAAGTTGTCTCTTTGCTGTGATATATGCAGGACCATACTGCAGCGTATTATCAGGATAACCAGATAAAGCCAGTGCGGATGAACCAATATGGGCTTTACTATTGTTGATGAGTGAAACCAAATCATGTTTGTTTCCAACAATAATTAAATTTAATTTGAGGCCAAGGTATTGGGCAAACATGCTGGCCAATTCATATTCGAGACCCTCTGCAGCACCATCTGAACCTTTAAAATACGTTAATGGACTTTCTACTGTGACGAACCGCAATTCACCAGATTCTCGAATTGTTTCAAGAAATGTCTTTTGATCACCACACCCCGAAAATATCAGTATAAATATGAGGGATAAAAACAATAATTGCCTGTGGCTTTTTTGCTTCCGCATCATTTTTTGTTTTTTGTAGTTCATATTTATTAGAGTTACGCATTATATACAGCATTTATAATGCTATTCTATTGATCTGATAACCTGAACCCTCGGCGATCTAAATCCCATGATGATTTGACATGATGAACCTGAAGTTAATTTCAATTATTTATATGTTTATAGTTGCCTCTGCCTGTATTTCTGTGAGCCACGCAATGTCTTTACCGGGTATGGAACCTTATGATAAAGCCCTGGAGCATCAACTCAAAAGGGCCCTCCATGCTAAAGGTAAGGACTATCTGCCGAGGACCAGACATCTATCTGCTGAGGGACAAGCAGTCTATACCAATAGATTAATTTTTGAAGATTCACCTTATTTGACCCAACATGCACATAATCCAGTGAACTGGTTTCCATGGGGTGATGAAGCTATTACTTTGGCTAAAAAAGAAAACAAACCTGTTTTTCTTTCAATTGGTTACTCCACATGTCACTGGTGTCACGTGATGGAACATGAAAGTTTTGAGAATAAAGAAATTGCAGAATTCCTCAATCAACATTTTATTGCCATAAAAGTGGATAGAGAGCGTCATCCCGATGTAGATGAAGCCTATATGCTGGCCGTTAGACTTGTCTCAGGACGTGGAGGCTGGCCTATGTCCTCGTTTTTGGCACCTGATGGGAAACCCTTCTTCGGAGCAACCTACTTGCCACCGGATATATTTATAGAACTCCTTAAAAAAATAAATGCCGCATGGGATAAAGAACCAGAAGTCATCTTAAATCAAGCAAATGAGTTGAGTAAGAGGGTGATTCAGATTATGCAACGTAAAAGTGAATTGAAATCACTCGAAAAAAAGTCGATTCAGCAAACTGCGGATTTTTTATTAAGTAACATCAATACATTCACCGGTGGCTTTGGAGAAGCGCCTAAATTTCCCAATGAACCTGCATTGTTGTTTTTATTACAGCTTGCTGAACGTTATAGCGATAAACCACTGAATCAACACCTGGAAAAGACATTGGATATGATGTCCCAAGGGGGAATCTATGACCAGATTGGCGGTGGGTTTCATCGTTATGCCACCGATGCAAACTGGCTAATTCCACATTTTGAAAAAATGCTGTACAACCAGGCACAACTTGCTCAGGTCTATCTACATGCCTACCACATAACGGGGAAAGATAATTATGCGCGAATTGCACGCCAGACCTTAGATTATGTCTTGAGAGAAATGACTTCGATTGAAGGTGGATTTTACTCAGCAACAGACGCAGACAGTGAAGGAGTGGAAGGAAAATATTTCGTCTGGGGACTTGATGAAATCAAACAGGTACTTACTAAAGAAGATGCACAGTTAGCAATTAATTTATTCGCAATCACTGAATC
>CAZDFI010000093.1:0-3040 GCA_964504725.1 uncultured Enterobacteriaceae bacterium | reverse complement strand
CTGAATCTGGAAATTTTGAAGGGCGCAACATTTTGTATCTGCCGGTTTCATTATATGACTATGCTTTAAATCATCATTTGCCTTATGAACAATTGACGCGTCAGGTTGACAGTATTCGTACCCGGCTCGCTGCATATCGTAGCCAACGCATTCCGCCTTTACGTGATGATAAAATTATACTTGCCATGAATGGCATGATGATCTCAACACTGACATTGGCTGCTGATGTACTTGATGAACCTGCTTACAAAAATGCTGCCATACGTGCTGGACATCTACATTGGAAAAACCTGTGGCATGACGGTTCCTTATTCAGAGTTTATCTTGATGGTAGACATTCTATCCCTGCGAAACTGGATGATTATGCCTATTTTACTCAGGCACTGATGGATTTATATGATGTCGACAGTGATCCTGTCTGGCTACAGCGTGCTCGTACCCTGGCCGATCTCATGACTGCACGCTTCCATGATACAGATGGTGGAGGATTCTTTATGTCAGATGCGAATAACATATTATTTACGAACCCTAAAAGTTTGAATGACGGCGCCCTGCCTTCAGGTAATTCTGTTGCAATTATTGCACTGGCGAAACTAGCCCTACGTTCTGGTGATCTTTCTTACCAGGATACTGCCAATGAAGCTTTGCAAACGATATCACCCACGCCCGGCGAAAACACATTTTCTTCTGCCTCCTTAACCAAGGCACTGGATCTACTGGTTCATGGCGAGACAGGTAAATATCAATATGGTGCACGTGGTGCAGTTAAAGCAGTTGCAGAAATAAAGACGATTGCGGGCAACAGGCACCTTGAGGTAAGCGTTCAGATTGCCGAAAACTGGCATATCAACGCACATCAATCTAATACCCTTCAAACCAAGGTTGATGACATCATCCCAACGTCAATTTATATTGATGCCGATTTCTCTATGGCCTGGCAATTAAAAAATATTTCTTATCCTCAATCGATAAGTCGAAAATTTAGTTTTCGAGAAACTCCCTTGGAAGTGTACGAAGGAGAGTTTACTCTACACGGATCATTAAGTTCAAAAAATGGTATTCATAAAAATATGTTAGTCCCTTTCATTATTCAGTTTCAGGCATGTAATGACCAGGTGTGCCTGGCACCGGAAGAGCTCACACTCAGGGCTTTCCTGTAAAAATGGTCGGTAATTTAATGATGAGATTGTTCCAGTCTTCTGCAAGGGGCATCCTTCTATGCACCCTTATCATGTGCCTGTTTGCGTGTGAACAACCCACCGATCGTCAACAATTAGTCATTTTGTCCGGGCTTACTATGGGGACAACCTACACCGTAAAGATAGTTTCTCCCAATTCAAAACTGGACAGGATTGCAGTATCAGAAGAAATTAATCTCCGCCTTGATAAAGTGAACACTCAGATGTCTACCTACATAAAGACATCTGTCCTTTCACTATTTAATCAATCAAGCACAAAAGACTGGGTAGAAATCCCGGCTGAAATTCATACGGTGATCGAGGAAGCTTTGAGAATCAATCAGCTAAGTAACAACGCTTTTGATATCACCATAGGCCCTGTTGTCAATCTCTGGGGCTTTGGCCCGGAAAAACAGTCAACAATCATTCCAGCTGAGTCAGCAATCCATGAAGCCCTTGATAAAGTTGGCTCTCAAAATATACATTTAGGTACTGAGACTTATGCAATCAGGAAAGATAATCCAGACCTGTATATCGATCTTTCTGCCATAGCAAAAGGCTTTGCTGTTGATGTGATTGCCAATTATCTCGACGTAGTGGGGTTCAACAACTACATGGTTGAAATTGGCGGTGAAATAAAAACCAGAGGCATCAATCCTGATATGAAGATTTGGCAGATCGGTATTGAAAAGCCTCTGGATGATCAGCGTACCGTTCAGACAGTTGTCACCCTGAACAATACAGGCATGGCAACATCAGGCGATTACCGTAATTATTTTGAAAAAGACGGTCTCCGCTATTCGCATACCATTGACCCGGCTACCGGGAAGCCGATCACACATAAACTTGCTTCTGTAACGGTGTTACATCCTTCTACCATGACGGCAGATGCGATGGCAACTGCACTACTTGTACTTGGACCTGAGCATGGTTTCGAATTGGCGCTCAAAGAGAATATTGCTGCTTTGTTTCTTATCCGCGTGAAGGATAATTTTATCGAGAAAATGACACCTCTGTTCAAAAAAGCTGTTGCCAGTCCGGAATGAACGCACTTACTTTTTTATTTGCGCTGGCAATACTGGTCTGGTTCTGGCAAAACAGTTTACGCTTCCGTGAATTTGCTATACACAAATGTAAAACAAGCTGCCGAACCATGGATTTACAATTACTGGATGAAACAGTTGCCCTGCATAAAGTTTCCATCTCCAGAGATGAACGCTATAGGCTAAAATTACTGCGCCGTTATCATTTTGAATTCAGCGTGGAGGGACACGATAGATATGAAGGATCTATCACTTTCTTGGGACAATCTGTCGATCATATCCTACTCGACCACCCTGAGGGACAAATCATATTACACAGCGATGAGACAAAAAAACTGCACTAATAATTGTTATACTGTTTACAGTAGATAATTATATAAACTTTGAATTGATTAATAGTTTTCGAGGAATCCACGATGCCTTCATTTGATGTTGTATCAGAGGTTAATATGCATGAACTATCAAATGCCATTGACCAGACCAACCGAGAAGTTTCCACCCGTTTTGATTTTAAAGGCAGTAACTCACGCGTTGAACACAAGGGGGCAGAAATCACCTTGATCTCTCCTGCTGAATTTCAGATAAATCAGATCTTCGATATACTTCAAAACAAATTTGCAAAGAGAAAAATTGATACCGGCTGTCTGGATAAAGGAGATATCAAGGAATCAATTAATGAAGCAAGACAGATTATTATTGTCCAACAGGGGCTGGATAAGGAACTCACAAGAAAAGTTACAAAACTGATAAAAGAATCAAAACTTAAAGTCCAATGCACCATTCAGGGAGAACAAGTTCGCGTTACGGGGAAAAAACGCG
>CAZDFI010000092.1:6031-9868 GCA_964504725.1 uncultured Enterobacteriaceae bacterium | reverse complement strand
GCTGGAGCCATTTTTGACCACACTCCTGATTCAAACGCCTTGCGCGCACCTGCTATCGCCAGATCAGCATCTTCTTGGCCACAACTAGCAACATCAGTTAATACCTTACCTGTTGCCGGATTTATCGTTGGTCTTGTTTCCCCTGATAAAGCTTGTGCATATTGTCCATTGATGAAAGCTCGACCTTCAATGGTCATAGCTGCCGCCTTAGTCTGCCAATCGCTGAGCGTCATTGATGTCATGATAATTACCTGAAGATTAAATTGAATATCTTGTTTGATTTATGCCTAACTAAAGCGTAGATCTTTTACAAACAGCACCAAATGTATTTGGGAACAACATTATAACTTGTTTAATATCATAATTTTCATCCAAGCGGACACGGATGGAAATAAATTGAAAACTTTTTATTTTTAATATCTCATCATTTAACACATCAAGACTGGTGTGGGAACAAACAATAAATTCAGTTGAAATGGTAACAAGCAATAGATTGTAAATTGTGTCTTATTCATCTTTAACTGAAAAACGGCAAGAGGAGTGTTGCCATGATTACGGGTGGATGTCTGTGAAATAGTTATAGCTTACCAAAACACACATCCAGAGCCACAAGCAATTGGTCAGCATTATCCTGGTTAAAGACCATTGGCGGCCTGATTTTGAGTGTATTTTCGTAGCGACCATGTGTGGACAGAATTACGCCTTCATCTTTCATCAGGTTGGCCATTTGTTGCGCAGCTATTGCATCTGGTGTTTTCAAAGCGCGATCTTTTACCAGTTCCATGCTCAGAAACAGACCACGTCCGCGTACATCGCCGATGACGTCATATTTTTCCAGTAGTTTCTCCAGTCCTGACCTTGTATAGGCACCAATTCTTGCGACATTTTCCAGGATATTTTCTGCGTCAATGACATCAATGACAGCCTTGCCGACTGCTGTTGATACAGGGTTGCCGCCAAAGGTATTGAAATAGCTGGATTCGTTTGCAAATTTATCTGCGATCTCAGGGGTAGTAACAACAGCCGCTAGTGGATGACCTGCTCCCATGGGCTTGCCCAGCGTTACAATGTCAGGCACCACATCGTCATGGGCAAAGCCCCACCATTTGCCAGTACGACAATAGCCGGACTGAACTTCATCCGCGATCACAAGACCGCCTGCCTCCCGTACTTTTTTGTATACCTGCTGGAAATACCCTTTTGGTGCCTCAATCGTGCCCGGGCAATCAAAGATGCTATCAATCATAATTGCAGCAGGCAGTTGATTCTTTTGCTTCAGCGCGTTTATGGCGTTGTGTACTGATCCAACATAGTCTTCAAGCAGATCATCACCGTCAAAAGCCGGGCGATACTGACAGGGTGGTTCAAAAAGTGAGAGCCAATCAGGACGGTCTTCACTATCAGCGGTTGAGAGTGTGTGCACCAGTGTAGAGTCGCCGTGATAACTATATTCTGACACCAACATGCCTTTATTCCCAGTTGCGGTTCGGGCAATGCGGGTCGCCAGGTCATTGGCTTCTGTACCTGTGCAAACGAATATACACACGCCTAGTTCTCCCGGCATTTTAGAGGCTATTATTTCAGCCAGTTCAACCACATTTTCATGCAGATAGCGCGTATGTGTATTCAGTGTTGATGCCTGCTTAACAAGCGCTGCGATCACATCAGGATGACAGTGTCCGACCGAGGCGACATTATTATAACAGTCCAGATATTTGCGCCCCTTCGCATCCCATAACCAAACGCCCTTGCCGCGTACAAGATGAACCGGCTCATCATAAAAAAGGTGATATGACGGACCTAAGGCTTTTTTTCTGCGTTCCAGTAAGTCGATAGCTTCTCTCCCTTAATAAAAGCCGCAAGCTGCACGCAATTTATTGACCATAGAATGGTGATCCAGATGATTAATTATCACAAGCATATTGTATGCTTCGGTTCTATCTTCCAAGGCATCAGTACCCTGGTCTGCCCTTATTTTCAGTTTCACATCGCTTAACAGGACTGTGATAAGCAGTCGCAAGATGATGGCATCCCACAATAAAGATACCTCTGTATCTGATAGAGGGTGAATGCGATGGAACCCGATTAGAATATTTTCTACTATGTTCAGATCTTCTACGCTACGTCGCTGAAAGGTGGTGGTAGTCACAGCCAGTTCATTAATGATGGGGGCATAGACCATGTCACCAAAGTCAATCAGGCCAACCACTTCCTGTAAAACAGTATCAGCGCGCAATAAATTATAGGGGTGGCCATCATTGTGTATCACCTGTGATGGGCAACCATTCAGCGTTGGCAAAACCTCGTTGCGCAATCTATCCAGCATGGGTGCTGCCAGTGATTTGATATCTTCATTTGCATCAACCCACAAGTTACGTGATACGGCAATGCCGTTAGACAGGTTCCATGGCATGAAATGCTTTGACGCTTTATGAATAAATCCTTTAAACGCCTTAACTATTTCCCCCATGAAGGCCCCGATTTTTTGTAGATTTTCTACATCGGGAAATTCCCCTTCACCGTAAGGAATCCCGTCAAGGAAGGTCACTAAACGAATGGCATGCTTGACGCCTTCTGTATCAGTAATATTACTAAGACAGTCACCGGATTTGGTACGGACAATGCGTGGTACTGGTATTTGCGGACTTCCATTTTCCAAATAAAGCAATGCCTCTACCTGAAAGTTCGTGATATCAGACGCTTCATCAGGACCAGCGATCTTGACTACGTATTTCTTCCCGTCATTTTCCTTTAGCCGGAAATTTTGATCGCGCTCCCCACCCAGTGAAGACCATTGGCCTTCCAGGTTGTATTGATCCGCTACCCTTTGCGCCACCTCTGTTTCATCAAATGTCGGTGGGTTAAAGCGCATGTCTTGCGGTGTGATTGAATCTGTGTCCATAAAAATCTCAGCCTGTCAGTAAATAAAGAGTGGATTAATCTTAGAAGTTAAGCAGTTCGGTAACGGCACGATGTCCCTGTTCAACCGCTGCTCCGAGGTTTGCGCTTGCCGCTGCATCGGCGTTGGCGATGGTGATGCGACCGAAAGGTTTGCGGGCGTGCATATGAGGATAACGTTCGTCATCATCATCCTCATAAACAGTATCAAACAAGGGGCTGTAAAAATACCCATAGCCGTGAGCCCAGCGGTTAACTGTGATACCTGTTATATCCGTCGCTGGATCAAAACCCCCTTTACCCAACATGCTAGTAAGTTGTTCACGAACACTTAGTTCGATGGTCTCGAAGGGCGTAGAAAGGAGTTCGTGGCGACCACGGCGGAATTGTTCCTGTTTTGTCAAACCCTGGTTGTTCACATGCGGGAAACGTTCCATATGCACTATGACAGGCTCATCAGGTCCTCCCGAGAACAAGTAATCTCCCAGACTGACAGGGAAATCGAGACTGGCAGCAATATGGTAACTACCAGGCGAGACGACGGCACCAATACCCATCTTTTTCCATGGCTGCCAATTACGTAATGCTACGTTAGTGTAGAGAATTGGGCTCTTTACCTGGTTAGCCAACGCTTCGCGCTGGGATACTGGTAACTCTGGACACAGGTAAGGAATGATCGAATTATTACAGGCCAACACACAACCACGCGCTTGCACTCGAAATGCCTGATTATCTTGTACATACGAAACCCATACGTGCTTGGCCGACTGTGCAGTACCATCGTGTTCCACCTTTGTGACCGTACTGTTGAGTCTTAATCTTATAAAGGAACTGTCCTGGTCGAGTTTCGCATATTCAAAGTGAGCCGTGACAATATCTTCCATGGTGTGACCAGACGCGACCTCCGGAATCATGGAACGTACCAGGAGACGCGCGATC
>CAZDFI010000092.1:0-6021 GCA_964504725.1 uncultured Enterobacteriaceae bacterium | reverse complement strand
ATTCCCGTCAGGAAAGTGGTGGATATAGGGTTCATCTTGTTCTTTACTTTCTGGTAGTCCCGCAGCAGCCCAACCGGGCATACCGATGTAGTCAAGAACAATTAATGCATCAGCGGCCTCGATCCCAACACCTATATCAATCGCCATATCCTGCAACACAGCAAACACCTCGGGTTCTGTAATCTTCAAATGTTTGCTTAAAAATTCGCGATAACTAATGTTGTGGAGGTATTTCCATTTAGCATCACCCTTAAGATCAGGTATCTGATCTTCATCTGTCGAAAGCAAATGTAGAAATTCAACCTTGGCGGCATCAGAGATCGGCATTTTTGCTACGGCTTGCTCCGCGGTCAGGGCAGAATCCGCCATGGGTATATAACTATTTTCGTAGAATCCCAATCCAAATGGCACAACTCGATCCACTCCCCACTTTTCCTTGTTGAAATGGATACCGGATCTAAGTCCATTTCGTTTATAGAAGTTTTGATCGTAGGCTTTATAAAAACGCTTGATGTCAACCCCAAGCTCACGCAATAGGCCTTTAACAATATCACTGTATTCTGACGGCTCTGACAGAGTTTGGGCACCACCATAACCGAGCAGCGTGCGGTCTTCTACCTGAAACTCATTGCGTTTAGCATGACCACCAAAGTCGTCGTGATTATCAAGAATAAGGATGCGTGCATCTGGATTTTCCTTTCGATAGAAGTGTGCGGCGGAGAGACCACTGATGCCGCCCCCCACGACAACCAGATCGTAGACCTCGGAATCCGGCTCTAACACAGGTCCCCAATTGTGCCGACCTTCGAAGCTCAGTTGATGGGCCACCTCGAAGGCACCAGCATGATTGCCCCGCATACCGGTGAGCGCTGGAGGATAAATCTCACCTGAATAACGGAGATTATTTCCTTTTTGCCCGGCGAGTACTGACATTGGGAATATGCTCATTGCAGTTATTGCGCCGATACCATGTATAAAATCCCGGCGCGATATAGGGCGATCCATGCCTAGATAACGATTTAATTTATTCACAATTACTTTTCTTCTGAGAGTTTTCTTATATAAACCTTTTAAGAATTGATTTATTAGGAGTTCAGGATTAATCCATGGTCATAGCTTACACTTGATTACGTCTCTCCAGGTTCAGCAGTGTTTCCATGGAATCATGGTATTCATTTTCATGATATAGTCATAGAGTATGTTTGATTAAAAACAAAGATTCAGGTTTTCAGGTTGTAACATAGATAAGCCTTCCTAACTGTTTCAATGATTTCCCATGTCCCTTTACTGTTTTCAGGAAAGAAAAGCACATCTCCGGCTTTAATTTCTACAGGTTCGCCTTCTTCGGGATGAAAGATGGCATGTCCTTTAAGAAATGTAGTTAATTCTGCCTGCATTATCTCGCGAATAAACTTTCCCGGTGTACATTCCCATATACCTCCCTCGGAACCATCTTCATTTTCAATAAGTTGAATGCCTTTCAAGTGGCATATTGGTTCACCGATGGTCTTGGGTGTACCCCAGTCATCCAATTCTTCTGTAGGTATATTTATGGCATCATTTAATTGTTTTATCGGCATCGTATGTCTCCGTATAGTTAAGTAAAGTTAAGTTGATTCAAATCTATCTCCATTAATCAATTTCTTCATCGGCATTTGTACTGTTCTGCGCCGCATGACACTGCCCAACTTTGCTCGTCTAATTTACCGATGATATCTTCGAATTTGTCCATGTCATTCGAGACAACGGGATGCGTTACCTCGTTTGTTTAGTGATCCTGAATTTTTATACTTGCCCTATTTTTATGATATTTTTCAACTATTTAGCTTGGGTCATTAGTAAGTAGCTAATCTTATCCCTCACCGTGAAGTAAAAAGAATGTCTTTACCATAGCTATATTCTATATGTTTGCCTAGACTTTAATTATCTATTGCGACAGTAGAGGGACTGCGATGCATAAATTCATGGTTATACTCACATTGCCTCTGTTGCTAATGGCTTTAGCACCGGCTCATGCACAGTCAATTATTATCATAGGAGGCGATTCCTTTGCGCGTGAATGTTTCACTGCATCCAATTTAGCCGTACAAATCAACTCTGCTTCTGAGACAGATATCGATAACTGCAACAAGGCTATTCAACACGGCGCACTAAAAAAACGAGACTTAATTGCAACCTTGGTGAACCGCGGCATCCTGTTTGCAGCAATGGAAGAATATCAACGTGCTGGTAAAGATTATCAATCGGCTATTAACCTCGACCCTAAAACAGGCGAGGCCTTTCTTAATTTAGGTAACCTGTATTTCATCAACAAAAAATTCACCATTGCAATCAATCAATACGATAAAGCAATCAATCTTGAGCTCGGTAAAGGACATATCGCCTATTACAATAGAGGCATGGCTTGGGAAAATCTCGGAGACACAGACAAGGCCGAAAATGACTATCGCCAAGCGATAGAATTATTACCAGAATGGACGACTCCACAGTTACGTCTGAAACGTATACTTAAAAGTGCCAAAAAGCCTGTCAATAACGGCTAATGATTTTCATAACTATCTAAAATAATAAGGGCCAGTGCCCCTTTATTCCTTTAGTGTCGTTTTATTACAAACGATTATAATTTAAAGCCTATTTCTTTATGTGTTCCATCGCAAAAAAGTTTGTTTAGAGAAACACCGCGGCGACATAAGGCTACTTGTTTTTCTTTCCATGCCTGTCATTGGAAGTGATGAGTCTCTGCTTTCAACCCAAAGCGGACATTCAGGATAATACAAAACAAAAATGCAAAATGAACAGGGGGAAAATATTTTTGTCAGTTGAATGAAATAAAGCCGGGCAAGGAGCAATCATAACACTCCCTACCCTATGACAAAATAATCTATCCGATCACCCTAGAGATTAGAAGAGAAAAAAGGAGAGAAGCTGAAATTGACTGAATTATTGCTGGCAGTTTGTGTCCATGCAGTATAACAGGCAGTATGACGGGAGATAAATTATGAAAGCTGGTATACAGATAATCACAAACATCATAATCTTTTTGGCCTCTATTCTTGCACTTTCTTCAGTAATGGCCATGGACGAGTCCTCTGCAAGAACCCACGATGGTCTGAAACTTGTAAAAGATAGCAACTTTGATCTCGCTTATCTCCTTCCCGATGCAGATTTAGGTAAATATAATAAAATAATTTTACAGGAAGCTGATATCACCTTTAAAAAAAACTGGAAGCGACACCAAAACCAGACCCGGCGCTTTGATCCAATCACGGATAAGGACATGGAACGCATTATCAGTAAGGGCAAAGATTCGTTTGAGCAAGTCTTTACTGACGTCCTGGAGAAAGGGGGTTATTCGATAGTTACGCAACCTGGAGAAGATGTCCTGTTAGTCCGTCCTTCCATTTTTGATCTTGATATCTCAGCGCCAGATTTAATGTCTCCAGGCAGGATAACAACCTTTACCGAAAGTGCCGGTTCGGCAAAGTTATCCCTGGAATTTTATGATTCCATCACTGGTCAGATTTTATTCCAAAGCTTTGATAAAAGAAGGGCAAGATGGACTGGTCTGGAGAGAACTAATTCTGTCACCAACCGAGCGGAAACCATACGTGGTTTGAAATACTGGGCTGGATTACTAAGAGATGATCTGGACAACGCAAAAAGTAATTGATTACGATCCAAATTTAGCGACTTGCCTTTCTTAAGATATTATCCTTATTTACGACACATCAAAGTGATTAAAATCATCTTTCCCTCAGAGCACCGATTTTTTTAACTGTCCCATATAATGGCATTTATATTTTATAAACTAATCAAAAAATATAAATATATCGTTAAATATTAAATTTCATCAAGTATTTTATTGCGTCCTGAAATATATTTTTCTTTAGTAATTAATTCTTTTTCATATAGTTGATCCAGCTTAATAAGACGTTCTTCAATAGACTTGGAAGAAGTATCCCCCGATTCTTTTCCTGATATACCATTCATTTCTTTTCTCTTTCGGGCCATATCCGCACGCATTTCACGATGTTTCTTACTTAAATTTACCTGCTCGGTCCTTAATTCTGCTGAATAAATATCATCTTTTCCTTTCTTAGATCTTTCTTTTTTCTGACGGTCTGCAAGGGCAGTTTTATCGATATCAACGATCTCCCTGTCTTGTCGTTTTTCCTTGTATTCACGCACTGCTGAATTGAATAATCCTGCAACATATTCCATTTTGTCTACTAACTTATTGTGTAGAGAAACAATTAAATATTTGTTCTCATCTGTTGCATCCTCTCCCAAATTCTTTTCAACCTGTGCAATACATGAAAGATATTGTTCTCCTTGCGCCATATATTTTTTTACTATCTCTTGTATAGCAATTAATTCTTCTTCCGATATTGTGCTGCCAATTGGAATAATTGGCTCTTCAGGCACATGACATCTATGAATTTTTTCATTATTGATAGCCTCTTCAGCCAGGATAGCAGGAGAAAACAATATAACTAAAATAAAAGTATATTTTTTAAGTATCATTGCGACATTCTTAATTTCAAATATTTTTATAACTGGATTAAGCAACCACAATATTGATATTTATTCTACCTGTAACCTTTCTTTTAAATCCACTGTCTTCCCGTCCTCCTTTGTCCCTGCTTGATCCGACTTTGTTACATTATCTTTCAACATACTCTGTCCAATCACCTCTGCATTATTTTCATCCGCTGCCAGAGTTTCTTTAGTCTTTTCTGCGAGCTTAAACTTGCTTTCCTCTAACAATCGCAGGCGTTCGAGTTCGCTCAAGGTATACTGCTCCCATTTCCTTGCATCAGAGAAACTCTTCTTGGATTGCTTCGCCTGGCGGAAGGCTTGCAATGCTGCTTCAAAATTTTTGATATTAAAACTGGCCATGCCCATTAGCATCAAGTTGTTATCTTTTCGTTTGAGGCCACCTTTTTCATCTGCCTTTTTAGCAGCTGTCACAGCTTTAGAAAAATCTCCCGCATCAAAATGCACACCCGCTAAACGCGCATATAACAAGCCTTTATCTGATAAACTTGCCGCTTTTTCCAGTGCCGGGATGGCTTTTTTATGTTCGTTTGCCTGCGCCCAGGCATTCGCCAGCGTTTCTACATTTTTTTGATTTTCCTTGATTAAACCCTGGTTCATTCCCGCTTCTACGATCTTTCCCGCCTTATAAGGTATTTCCTGGCCCAGATACATATAAGCCAGATTTAATACCTCGGATTCATTTCTCAATGCCCCCTGTAAATAGATGGCATCGTAGGTGGTCAGGCGTTTACGGTCATTCCCCAACTCACCATGCAGGCCGGCTATCTGCCGCAAATAAATGACATTTGGATAATGCCGTAACAACTCTTCATAGGTCTTTAAGGTGTTCTTTGTATCTTTCTTTTCAAAATATATGGCCGCCTTCATGCGCAACCAGTTTTCCTTCACCTTCTTGCCTTCCGACGTTTCAATGGTGATGGCTTTGTCCAGATTTTTTAATGCCGGGGAGAATGATTTAATTTGATAATGGGCCTGCGCCAGCATGATGTGGGCAGTTGCCGTTGGTTTGGGAATTTCACGCAGCCATTCTTCCATGAAACTGATCACGGATTGATAGTCTTCTATCTGAAAGTACAGTTGTGCCATCGTGTATTTGGCAGTCAGCTTCAGTCCGTCCGGTGCATCAGGCTCTTTCAGGATCTGTTTGTAGGCATCAATGGCGCTTCTGTATTTATCCTGACTGGCATAAATATAAGCATAAAAATTCCACATCTGGCTTTTGGCATAGCTATTTAATTTGTCACTGTTCTTGATAGTATCAAGCGTTCGCACCGCTTCATCGTATTGGTTGTTTTCAGTGAGTTCCTGCGCCTTGGTCAATATCTCAAACGTCTTTGCATCTATGGCCCCGGTAGCTTTAGTTTTATCTTTCGATCGCGCATTGGCGTCGGTCGATAATTGCACCGCGACAATGAGCAACAGAACCGTCACCAATTGTCGGAAGCAATTGCTACAGTTTGA
>CAZDFI010000091.1:7839-10018 GCA_964504725.1 uncultured Enterobacteriaceae bacterium | reverse complement strand
ACCATCAAGGCCAAGCTCTTCTGAGAGTACGACTAGTTCTGAGGCAGGTTGTTGTTTGAGTTCGGTGAGGTTCATAGATTCAATCTGGTTTTTTTATTCATATTGAGATGTGGAAACGTAGCTAAAACACGTGTACGGGCTTGCTTCGTTAAAACTTATTTAGTTAGAAATAATTTAAATTTGTATCGGAGAGTCGCTACTAAAGAAAGGTTTTCGTTTAGTTAGTGATCTAAACGTAGCACGTCATTAGCTTTTCGTCCAGCAATTAATTCATATCAAATTGCGCCATCGATAAATGCCGCAAGCTGCGATTTGGAAAGTTGGCCAACTTTTGTGCCAATTACGTCCCCATCCTTAAATATCATTAAGGTTGGTATCCCTCTAACAACATATTTCTGTGGTGTTTGCTGATTATCATCAACATCCATCTTTGCAATGACTAGTTTACCTTCATATTCGCCAGCAATTTCTTCGAGTACGGGGGCAATAGCTTTGCACGGTCCACACCATTCTGCCCAGTAATCGACCAGAACAGGTGTGTCTGATTTTAATACTTCTTCTTCGAAGCTAGAATCTGTAACATGTATGATGTTTTCGCTCATTAATCCAGGTTGTCCTTAAATAGTTTTTGCGGAAAGAAACTTGATTTCAACGAAATTAAGACACGATTGCAAGCCAAACCGGTTAATTAAATTGAATTTCTTATGAATGCACCACATACGACGGATGTCGAGTTCAGTCAGTTAGGTCTGGATGATCGCTTGCTTCAGTCACTTAATGAACATGGATTAACACATTGCACTCCGGTACAAGCTGAGTGCTTACCTATTAGCCTTGCAGGTCATGATGTTGCTGGTCAGGCCCAGACAGGAACCGGTAAAACAGCCGCTTTTTTGCTGACCATTATGCAACATCTGCTAACAGTACCTGAACGCCCCGGGCGAAAACAACAGCAACCAAGGGCAATCGTTATATCCCCAACGAGAGAACTTGCCATTCAAATTCACAAGGATGCGGTGATGCTTAATGACCACACAGGGCTTGCACTGGGACTTGTTTATGGCGGTGTAGACTATGAAAAACAGCGGGACAGTCTCGGTGAGAAGATAGATATCCTGATTGGTACGCCAGGACGTTTGATCGATTATCACAAGCAGAATGTATACAGTCTCAAGGGCATTGAGATTGTTGTGCTGGATGAGGCGGATCGTATGTTTGATCTGGGTTTTATCGCTGACATTAGATACATGTTCAGACGTATGCCGACACCTGAAAACAGATTGAATATGTTGTTTTCAGCGACGCTGTCACATCGGGTCACTGAATTGGCATATGAACACATGAACAGTCCTGAGAAGGTCATTATTAATCCTGATCAGGTGACGGCTGAAAATGTGAAACAAACCATATATCACGTTGCCAATGATGAAAAAATTTCATTACTTCTGGGATTAATGAAAAGAATTGATCCAAAACGCTCTATTGTCTTTGTTAATACAAAAAGAGCTGCGGAAAGAGTCTGGTCTTATCTCGAAGGTAATGGCTATCATGCGGCTGTTTTGTCTGGGGATGTGCCGCAGAAAAAACGGCAGAGATTATTCAAGGAATTCTCAGAAGGCAGACTCCCTGTTCTGGTGGCCACTGATCTGGCAGCAAGGGGTCTTCATGTTCCCGAAGTGAGTCACGTATTTAATTACGATTTACCACAGAATGCAGAGGATTATGTGCATCGCATTGGTCGAACAGCACGTGCGGGCGCCTCGGGAGATGCAGTCAGTTTTGCCTGTGAAGAATTTGTTTATTCCCTGATGGAAATTGAAGAGTACATAGGTCATAAATTACCAGTGAGTGACATTGGGACTGATTTGCTAGTTAAGCCAAAACCTCCGGTGAAAATAGAACGCAAGCGATCTGCAAGCTCAGGAAGAGGGCGTAATAACAGAGGGGGTCGTAACAGGCCAAACAGGAATTCATCAAATAGACGTTAGTCTAAAGGGCATTTCCTCAGGACATAAACAGTAAATTCTGGTGAGAAGCCCAGAATGGCATTTTGCGAAAGGCGTTTATTTGTTATTCTCAACTACCTTAATCAATTAGATTTTGTATTAATCTCTGGGGACAAAACATGCTTTGCCGAATCTGTGGAAAAACGGTTGGTTTACTGATTTTCTTGCTCGCC
>CAZDFI010000091.1:0-7829 GCA_964504725.1 uncultured Enterobacteriaceae bacterium | reverse complement strand
CCTGTTTCTTCGCCTGTAACAGTAAATTTATCTGAACCCTTATTTGCCTGATTCGAAATGACTGCGTTTGCCTATCATAACGGCCAACTTTGTGCCGATAGCGTGCTGCTTACTGAAATAGCCAAGCGTTTTGGTACCCCTTGCTACGTCTATTCAAGATCAGCAATTGAGCAACAATGGCGGGCGCTTGATTCGGCTTTGGCTGTACAAAAACATTTGATCTGCTATGCCGTCAAGGCCAACTCAAATCTGGCTGTACTCAGTGTTTTGGCAAGGCTTGGTTCGGGGTTTGATATTGTCTCAGTGGGCGAACTTGAACGCGTACTTAAAGCAGGAGGTGATGCAGCCAAGATTGTATTTTCAGGTGTCGGAAAAAAAACCATTGAAATGCAACGCGCGCTGGAAGTCGGCATTAAGTGTTTTAATGTGGAATCACTGGCAGAACTGGACCGTCTGAATAATGTTGCAGGTGCTATGGGAAAAGTCGCGTCTGTATCATTGCGCGTGAATCCGGATGTTGATGCTGAGACACATCCTTATATCGCCACAGGCCTAAAAGAAAATAAATTCGGGATTGCATTCGAAGATGCAATCGCAGGCTACGGTAAAGCCGCCGCAATGGCACATCTCTATGTGGTGGGTATCGATTGTCACATCGGATCACAAATCATCAGCATGTCGCCCTTCATTGATGCGTTTGACCGTTTGCTTGGACTCGTACAGAAAATTGAAGCAACGGGGATCACGCTTCAGCATATTGATATCGGCGGTGGTTTAGGTATTCAGTATCAAAATGAAATGCCGCCGTCAGCGCAGGAATATGCAGACAAGGTGTGTGAAAAATTTGCAGATAAAGAGTATGAATTAATCCTTGAGCCCGGTCGTAGCATCGTTGGTAATGCCGGTGTGTTATTAACGCAGGTTGAATATTTGAAAGAAACACCGGACAGAAATTTTGCAATTGTTGATGCGGCAATGAATGATTTATTGCGACCTTCTTTATACAGTGCCTGGCATGAAATTCTGCCTTTAGTTGAACAAAAAACCCAAGCTGAGGAATATTACGATATCGTTGGCCCTGTTTGTGAAAGTGGAGATTTCCTCGGTAAAGGACGACATTTGACTTTGCAGCAAGGCGATCTATTAGCCGTATGTTCAGTAGGTGCCTATGGTTTTACCATGGCATCGACCTACAATTCGCGTCCGAAAGTTTGCGAAGTGATGGTGGATGGGGATGAGGTTTTTGAGATCAGGAAGAGGGAGGAGGTTGATGATTTGATGGTAGGGGAGAGTTTGTTACCAGAGTAATCTCGTTTTTGTTATAAATATGTTTCGCCTTTGACCGGCGCGTTAGCTATGGTGAACAGTTCGGAAAGTCGCGGGCGAAGTGTAGAAAGTACAAATGCAGCGATTACATGGATGCACAGGAGCGATCTTTTGCCTACTTTTCTTCAAAGAAAAGTGGGTCGCTGTGCAGGGCGAAACCTAATCTTAAATAATTTGTAATATTTGACGATGCAACACTTTCAGACTAAAGTTTGGTTATGAATTCAGAACTTAATGACATTGAAAAAGCTGCTGAAGGTTTACCATCTGAGCAACGTGCGCGTTTGGTCAGGCGATTGATTGCAGGACTTGATCTAGGAGAAGATCAGGATGCTGAACAGGCTTGGCTTGATGAAGCTGAACGTCGCTTGTCCGATTACAGATCAGGGAAGACCACTGCACGTCCTGCCGACGAGGTCTTTACCGAGATAGAACACAAGCTGAGCTAATGATAGTTAACCTTCTGCAGGAAGCGGAAGAAGAGCTTATTAAGGCGGCTTCTTATTACGAACAACAACAATCTGGTCTGGGTATTGAATTTATCAGGGAAGTTCGCCGGACTTGCGATCTCATTTCAGTCTCCCCCAAAGCTGTGACTAGAGTACGGAAAGAAATTCGAAGAAGACTAGTCAGGCGTTTTCCATTTTCTGTTTTATATCAGGAAGGAAAAGATTCCATTCAGGTGATTGCTATTGCCCATCAGCGAAGGAAGCCAAGGTACTGGGTCAAACGAAAACAAGTCTAAAAAAACACGATCGAGCTAAATAACTGCCTTCTCCCTCAACATATCCATCACCTTCTCCGTACACATTTCAATAGAATCTTGATCCGTCGCCATAACCAGATCAGCATGCTCCGGTTCTTCATAAGGGAAAGAAACCCCTGGTAAATTACCAGCCTCCAGAAACTCTCCTGCGGCATATATACCACTAGGATCTCTTTCTTTACATACTTCTAGTGGCGGATTCAGATAGATAATATAACAATTGTCTTTACCGATAATCTCCAGAGCATGTGCGCGGGACTCCTCATCAGGAGCGACAAAGGCGCCACAACATATCAAACCAGACTCATTCAAATGTTTCGCCACGTGGACGCTTCGGCGTAAATTCTCAATGCGTCCTTCTTTATTACGTGGCAAATTTTTACTGATTCCGAGACGCATGGTTTTACCGTCAAGTACTGTACTGATTCTTCCCATGTCGAATAGTTTACGTTCAAGTGCGTGTGCCAGAGTGGTTTTACCTGAGCCGGAAATTCCAATAAACAGTACAGTGACTGGTCTCTGTCCATAACGTGCAGCCCTTTCTGCTTTGGTGACATGATTGACTGAGTCCCGATGATGCGAGTCATCTGTTGTCCCTTTTTTCTGTTTATCTTTTTGGGTATCGACAATCATGCCTGCGCCGATGGTGACATTACTCAGTCGGTCAACAATGATGAATGCGCCCGTGCCAGGATTTATTTTATAACTATCAAAACAAATGGGCTGATCCAGGAAAATCTCGCAGCGGCCGATTTCATTCAATTGCAGTGTCGGCGATAACTCTTCATTTAAGGTGTTCACATCGATCTTGTATTTCAGTGCTGAGATGTGACCGCTGACATACTTGTTTGCATGTTTGAAATCATATTGTGTGCCGGGCAGCATGGGCTGTTCAGTCATCCAGACAACTGTGGCCTCAAACTTTTCCTGTACGGAAGGCATATTATCAGTGTGCACCAACATGTCTCCACGACTGACATCGGTTTCATCTTCCAGTGTTAGCGTAATGGCCATCGGTGTGAAAGCCTGTTCCAGTTCTTCATCGTAGGTGACAATGGATTTGATTTTGCTGGTTTTACCGGAAGGCAGCGCAGTGATGTTATCGCCTTTATGAACAATACCGGATGCGAGCGTGCCACAGAAGCCGCGAAAATTAAGATTAGGCCGGTTAACATATTGCACAGGGAAACGCATGTCTTCGTAATTGTGATCGGCGGCAATTTCTACGTTTTCTAAAATAGACATCAATGTCTCCCCGGTATACCAGGGTGTGTTGTCACTGATGTTGACTACGTTATCACCATTCAGCGCTGATATCGGGATAAACTGCACATCACCTTGTTCAAGTGTTTTGGCGAAATCAAGATAATCCTGTTGGATCTCATCAAACACATCTTTGCTGAAATCCACAAGATCCATCTTATTAATGGCAACAATGACATGTTTGATACCCAGTAATGAAGTGATAAAACTATGGCGTCTCGTTTGAACTTGTACCCCATGTCGGGCATCAATCAGAATGATAGCCAGATCACAGTTAGAGGCACCCGTTGCCATATTGCGAGTGTATTGTTCGTGGCCCGGTGTATCGGCAATGATGAATTTACGCTTGGCCGTGGAAAAATAACGATAAGCCACATCGATGGTAATGCCTTGCTCTCTTTCTGCCTGTAAACCATCGACCAACAAGGACAAATCAAATTCACCTTCGGTCGTCCCTGATTTAATACTGTCAGCTTTAATGGATTCCAGCTGATCTTCGTAAATCATTTTTGAATCATGCAGCAGGCGACCAATCAGGGTGCTTTTACCATCGTCCACACTGCCACAGGTGAGCAATTTTAATAGCTCTTTTCTCTCGTGTTGTGCGAGATAAGCATCTATATCTGTGCTGATTAAATCGGATTGATGTGACATGAATTTATATTCCTAGAAATAACCTTCGCGTTTCTTCTTTTCCATGGAGCCTGATTGATCACTGTCAATCAGACGTCCCTGACGTTCTGAGGTGGTGGTAAGCAACATTTCCTGAATAATTTCAGGTAATGTGGTGGCCTCGGATTCCACTGCACCCGTGAGTGGGTAGCAACCCAATGTCCTGAAACGTACAGTTTTCATTTCCGGTTCCTGACCCTCTGCTAACGGCAGCCGATCATCATCCACCATAATATCGATACCTTCATAGTTAACGACAGGGCGTAGCTTGGCGTAATACAGAGGCACAATATCGATCTTGTTCAGATGGATATATTGCCAGATATCCAGTTCTGTCCAGTTGGAAAGAGGAAATACACGAATACTTTCTCCTTTATTAATCTTGCCGTTGTACAAGTTCCATAATTCCGGACGCTGGTTCTTGGGATCCCATCGATGATTCTTGTCTCTGAAAGAATACACGCGCTCTTTGGCTCTGGATTTTTCCTCATCACGACGGGCGCCCCCAAAGGCTGCATCAAATTGATATTTGTCCAGTGCTTGTTTCAAGGCCAGGGTTTTCATGATGTCAGTGTGTTTCTGGCTGCCATGTGTAAAAGGGCCGACTCCTGCATCAACACCTTCCTGATTAATGTAAACGATCAGATCCAGCCCAAGTTTCTTCATTTGCGCATCACGAAACTCAATCATTTCACGAAATTTCCAGGTGGTGTCTACATGCATCAGCGGAAAGGGTAACTTCCCGGGATAAAAGGCCTTCAAGGCAAGATGCAACATGACAGTCGAGTCCTTGCCGATTGAATAAAGCATCACCGGTTTATCGAATTCGGCAGCGACTTCACGAATGATATAAATGCTTTCGGCTTCGAGTTGTTTGAGGTGTGTTAAATTGTAGTCAGTCATACAAAAAATAATCTTTATTAATTTCGCGCCATACCCAGCATTTAAAAGGTCGCAAAGTATAGTGCAACTGCCTTACTAACCCAAGCGCCAGAAACCCTATTATCGATAGATAAAAAGCATTAGGTTATTCATTTTACTTACATATCTCGGCAAGTAGATATCGACAATGATTTGGAATGGTTTTATTAAAGGGCACTCCCATTAATTCATGGTTAAGTCTATTGAGTCCAAAATACCCAATAGCCGCGTTCCTAAGCAATTGCAATAGAATAACTATTACAATAGTTTAGCGCCTCGCTCTTGAATATTTTGAATCTCAATAATATCTTACCCAGAATCGATGGAGGTGCCCTGAGAGTTATGCAGCGAATCACTGAACCTGAACTCATGAATGATGCAGCGCAGGCACTGGCCTACGCACAAGCTGATTTTGATGATCCACATAATCTATTCATCCAAATGTTCAAGGAAGCCTTCCCGGGAATAGAAGTAAGTGGTCACATACTTGATTTAGGATGTGGGCCTGCTGATATCAGTATTCGCTTTGCACAGGCGTTTCCAGACTGCGCGATCGAAGGGCTTGATGGCGCGCCCAGAATGCTCGAGCACGGGAAACTGGCGATACATAAAGCGCAATTGGTGGATAGAATTTATCTAATTCAGGGCCTATTACCTGGCACAAGATTACCTCGCGATAATTACAATGTGATCATCAGCAACAGTTTGTTGCATCATTTACACGAGCCGGACGTTTTGTGGGAAAGCATTAAACTGTTGGGTGCTCCTGGTAGCCTGGTCTTTATTATGGATCTGATGCGTCCTGAATCAGAACATGTTGCCAGGGAATTTGTTAACTTATACGCAAGAGGAGAGCCTCAGGTTTTGAGGGAGGATTTTTATCATTCTCTTTGTGCCGCGTTCTTACCAGAGGAAATCCAATCACAGCTAGATCACGCAGGTTTGTCACATCTAAATATCAAGATCATCTCTGATCGGCACTTGATTGTATTCGGTGTATTGCAGGAATGCACCACATGAGTGCTTTTTGTGTTGCATACGCACTAATAGTGTGCGCAACTTAAATTTTTGTTGCAATTCCAGTATGCGTATATCCCCTCGTTGATGATGTTTTATAATGTAAGGTCATAAACCTGCTCGAAAGTTATGTTGGCTTATTAAGCATTTGAAAAATATAAGATAATTATTTTATTCTATACCGAAATACAGTCCTGAAAGTGTATATGAGTAGTAATTTATACCAACAAACATAATTAAATTTGCATGTTTAATTATTGGCATGTTAAATGCAACCTTTCGAATCTAATAATTAAATTAATTACCCTGGCTAAGGCAGACAGCAGGGTAATCACAACCGCTTACAAAAACTAATCAGTCACGACATTGACGAGGAGAAAATAATGTCTAAAGAGAATGTGATGAAGCTCATCAAAGATAGCGAGGCCAAATTTGTTGATTTGCGTTTCACAGACACACGAGGGAAGGAACAGCATGTCACCATCCCTGCTTCAGTTGTTGATGATGATTTTTTTAACAACGGCAAGATGTTCGATGGATCATCAATTTCCGGATGGAGGGGTATCGACGATTCTGACATGGTATTGATGCCTGATACAGAGACCGCAGTCGTAGATCCTTTCTATGACGATCCAACCGTCAACCTCCGTTGTGACGTTCTGGTACCTACTACGATGCAAGGTTACGAACGTGATCCTCGTTCTCTGGCCAAGCGTGCAGAAGCTTATCTGAAATCTACAGGTATTGCTGATACTGCATACTTTGGCCCGGAACCAGAATTTTTTATCTTTGACGATGTGCGTTGGTCAGATAATGTAAACAGTGCTTTCTACGAAGTTGATTCAGATGAAGGTTGCTGGAACAGTGATACCATTACTGAAGACAAGAACATCGGTCACCGTCCTGGTATGAAAGGCGGTTACTTCCCGGTACCGCCCGTTGATTCACAACAGAACATTCGTTCTGCCATGTGTACGGTTCTGGAAGAAATGGGTGTTACCACTGAAGTGCATCATCATGAAGTGGCTACTGCTGGTCAGGCTGAAATCGGTACCAAATTTAATACATTATTAAAACGTGCTGACGATAATATGATACTCAAGTACGTTGTGCTGAATGTTGCACACGCCTATGGTAAAACAGCGACTTTCATGCCCAAGCCATTGGTCGGTGATAATGGTAACGGTATGCACGTACATCAATCATTGTTTAAAGATGGTAAAAATCTGTTTGCGGGTGACCAATATGGTGGATTGTCTGAATCGGCTTTGCATTATATTGGCGGTGTCTTTAAACACGCACGCGCACTTAACGCTTTTGCAAATGCCAGCACCAATAGCTACAAGCGTCTGGTTCCAGGCTTTGAAGCGCCAACCTTATTAGCCTATTCGGCACGTAACCGTTCTGCTGGCATTCGAATTCCCTGGGATCCAAACCCACAGGGTCGCAGACTTGAAATTCGTTTTCCGGATTCATGCGGGAACCCATACTTTCTCTTTGCATCATTAACGATGGCAGGTCTTGATGGCATACAGAACAAGATTGATCCTGGTCAGCCAGTGGAACTAGATCTTTATGATCTTACCAAAGAAGTAGAAAAGGATATTCCAACAGTCGCACCTTCTCTGGATGTTGCACTTGAGGCATTGGATGCTGATCGTGGATTTCTGACAGCAGGTGGTGTTTTTACGGATGATATGATTGATGCGTATATCGAATTGAAGATGGAAGAAGTCGATCGTCTGCGTTTGGCTACTCACCCTGTCGAGTTCGACCAGTATTACAGTCTGTAAGAAAAGATCCTGATTTAGCTGCGTATAAGCCCCCTTCTCAGGGGGCTTTTTTTATGTCCATGGATGGACTG
>CAZDFI010000090.1:0-10027 GCA_964504725.1 uncultured Enterobacteriaceae bacterium | reverse complement strand
CTGGATCATCTTCATAATTAACGGATGGTGTTTTCAGGATCAGCTTCATTCCTGTGTCAGTATCTTCAACCAGATATAATTGTGATCGATTACTACTACTGACTTCCCGGATGACCCGATATCCGTCAAGAATCATTCCTTCTGCGAGTTCTGGCGGAAAAGGCAACTCTGTTAATTGCTGATATACATCGTTGGGATCTTGGCTTGGGAGTTCATTAATCTCAAGTATCTGGCAGGTGACATTGTCTGGGCTGTTGTTTGTCTGTGCTTGTCGAACAATGATTTCAGCTGCCTTATCCAGATTATCTCTATTTTCATGAATAATTTTTACTAGCTGTTCTTCACTGACATACTCATGCGTGCCGTCTGTTGTCAAAATATATATATCACCTTGTTCAATTGAATGCTTGCTGTAATCGATCTCCAGATGTGTATCGGCACCCATGGCACGACTCAGGTAATTTTTATCTTTGGACACCCAGGTTTTGTGATCAACAGTGAGCTGATTTAAATAACCTTCCCGTAATTGATAGATTCGACTATCGCCGATATGAATCACATGGCATGTGGTCGATTTAAGAATTAATGCACTGAGTGTTGTGACATGACCTCGATGTCTATTTCGTTCATGTTTGCCCTGGTTATATAACCAACCGTTGAGTGCTGTGAGTACCTGTTGTACAGATTTTTTAACAGACCATGTTTCCGGTGTACTGAAATAATCGGCAAGAAATCCGGTAATACAAGCGCTGCTAGCTTCCTTACTATGTTCACTGCTGCTGATACCATCTGCTATTGCAATAGCAATGCCTTTGGACTGGCATAAATTTTCATCTGGTATTTCTACACCACAACAATCCTGATTCGTCGGCTTACTCCCCCGATCAGAAAATTGTCCAACAGTGACTTTTAATTGTGATGCCATTTATTTATTTAACCATAAAGGTACTTGAGAAGTGAAGCGTGAAGCGTGAAGTGTTAAAGATGTCGAATTTTTCGTTTTACTCTTCACGCTTAACTTTTCACGTTTCACATAATTTAAGTTACTTCAATCATTTGCACTGTCCCATCCGGTAGTACCTCAACCATTGACCCTTTCGGCTCATCAAGAAATGCAACGGTAGCAAGTACAGTTAACGTTGAACATGCGATAACCAGAAAAAATATTTGTGGTGTTACGAAAGACAAGACAGTAAGAAAAATTACCGCCCCGACATTACCGTAAGCCCCTGCTATACCTGCAATCTGGCCTGTCAGCCGACGTTTAATCAATGGTACTACTGCAAATACAGCACCAGAACCTGATCCAACAAAAAATGAACACATTATTATAAGTATTACCACCATGGCGATGGGCCAACTGGAATTGATTTGGCTCAGGATTAAAAAGCCCACAACGATTCCACTAAGAAGAATCATCAACGATTTTTTCCGGCCGAACTTATCGCTGATCCAGCCACCACTGGGGCATGAAATGATATCTACAAATGCATAACATGAGGCCAGAATTCCTCCTGTAACAATTGACACTTCAAATGTATCGATGAAGAATAAAGGTAGCATAGATACTACGGCGAGTTCAGTGCCGAAAGTGACTGCATAGGCAAGACTCAAAATAGCCACTTGTTTGAATTTATATTGATGAATCTCTGGTACGGGTTCCTTTAATATGCCAGCGTTCACTTTATAAATTTGATGACTTTGCAGAATATAAATAAAAATCAGTGCCGCATAGATAACATTGACTATGTCATTACCTAATAATCCGAGTGAAGATAATTTCCAGGTTAATACGCCCATGGCGGCATAGAGTGGAATATTCATTACCAGGTAAAAGAAGAAATCACCTTTACTGGTTACTTCGAGCCCACCTGTTTTGTTCGGTTTAAAATAAGTCGAGCCTTCCGGTGTATCGGTAACAAAAGCATAATATATAAAAGAATAGATAAAAATAATGACACCCGTCGTTCCTACTGCATAACGCCATCCATCATCACCACCAAAGTACAGGGCAAGTGCTGGTAAAGTCATCGCTGCAGCGGCTGATCCAAAATTTCCCAAACCTTTATAAATGCCTTCCGCTAATCCTAATTGTTTTGCCGGAAACCATTCACTGATCATACGAATACCGATAACAAAACCAGCACCGATAAAACCAAGCAAGAATCTGGCAATTGCCAGTGTTTCAAAACTTTGGGCGGTGGCAAAAAAGAAACAGAGAAAGCTGGAAATGAACAGGAGTAAGGAAAAAACGATGCGCGGACCAAAGCGATCAACCAACATACCAATAATCACTCGTGCAGGAATAGTCAGAGCCACGTTAAGAATTAACAGTATCTTTACTTCTTGCTCAGAGAGTCCGAAGGTTTCTCTAATGGTCGCTAACAATGGCGCATGATTAAACCAGACAACAAAAGTCAGGAAAAAAGCAAACCACGATAGATGCAAAATGCGTGTTTTACCTTTGAAAGATAAAAGATTCAGGTTAGAACTGGCTGCGCCCATTGATTAACTCCAAATTTGATTGATAAATAATCTCTATTGCATTGCAACAATCAGGCCAATTAGTTAACTTATTGTTATTTATACATAATTATTAGTTTTCCATATTGAGATGACTGATTCTGGTGCACCATAATGTGTCATGGAGAAGCTATCACGATGTTTTATGGTGCCCATTGATTCAGTTGAATGGGATGGGAGTTACGCAGTCGGAAAGGTTAGAATGATATCTCCATTAAACTTCGAGACGAATTAATTAAACAGGCATGGATAAGCATCGCAATTCATTACAACCCGGTTACGAACTCCATTGGTATCACATTATCAAGATACTTGGGCAGGGTGGATTTGGCATTACCTATCTGGCTCATGACACGAACCTTGATCAAAAGGTCGCCATTAAGGAATATTTACCGACCGATCTTGCTGTGAGGGAAAACGAAGTATCCGTTCACCCGGTGTCAGAGGGACATCAGGAATCATATCAGTGGGGTCTGGATCGTTTTATCAGCGAAGCACGTACTCTGGCCAAGTTTAAACATCCCAATATTGTTCGTGTGCTATCGGTGTTTACCGAAAATAATACCGCCTACATGGTCATGGAGTACGAACATGGTGAACCCATGGATGCGTTGCTAAAAAATCGTAAAACAATTGAAGAAAAAAAATTAAAATCCATCTTGATGCCCATGTTGGACGGACTTGAGCAGGTGCATAAGACTGGATTCATTCATCGTGATATCAAACCGCCAAACATTTACATCAGAATGGATGGCAGTCCGGTGTTACTGGACTTTGGTTCTGCGCGGCAATCGCTAGGCATACAAACAAAAACACTGACAGCGATGGTCTCTCCAGGTTATGCACCGTTCGAACAGTACACCAGTAAAAGTGACAAGCAAGGCCCATGGACGGATATTTATGGACTGGGTGCGACACTCTATAGGGCAGTGACGGGCATTGGCCCGGCTGATGCGATGGATCGGAGTGAAGCACTTCTACATACCAGTAAAGACGTTTATGTCCCTACATCTAAAATCGCACAGGACAATTATTCAGCAGATTTTCTTGCGGCAATAGACCATGCTTTGTTGTTTAAAACAGATGAGAGGCCTCAATCGATTAGTGAATGGCGGTCGGAAATTAATAATGGCACAGTAAATATTAATCATAGTACTGATAATAAATTGTCCCATGATACTGAGACAGAGACTGTTGCCATAAATCAGATGGCTGAAGAAAAAACTGTTTTACTTGAGCCGGATAAAGATCATCAAGAAGAAGGTTCCGAGGGTGAAAATAAAAAGAAACCACACTCAATTTTAGGCAGGTTGATTAAGTGGACGGCAATCCTTTTCTTTATCCTGTTGGTGTTGGCGGTTGTGGGAAAGAATAAAAAACAGGATAGCGTTATCGAACCCGGATCCATGCCCAGTGTATCTAGTGAGACTGCGGGAGAATCACTGGAAACGCCTGCTGCAAACGATGTATCACCGAATGTGATCGAAGACACTTCTGAGCTTAAATCAGAAGCTCAAATAATTAGTGATTTATTAAAAGGAGCCAGGACAAATATAAGCGAAAGGAGGTTGACCAGTCCATCAGGCAATAATGCCTACGAAAAATATCAATCAGTATTAAACATTGAACCTGATAATCCAGAAGCCTTGAACGGTCTGGACAGAATTGTTGATGAATACATTCATCTGATGGACGATGCACTGAGGGAAGATGAAGTTCCCAATGCCAGGAATTATTTGCATAAGGGGGAACATGTAAACCCAGATTATTATGGTCTTGCAGATGCGGAAAAAAGACTAAATGTTGCTGAGGAAGCCAGGAAAAATGAGCTAATGGAGCAGGAGCAGGCATTACAGGAAGCAGTACGGCGGCAACAGGAGCAAGAGAAACAGGATCAGCAACAAATAATTCAGGATGAAAAACCATTAGAATCAAACCCAGACAAGCAAAGATTAGGGCAACTTAAGGAAAAGTTAAAGGCCAATCCAAAGGATAAGGCAAGCAGGAAAGAATTGAAGAAGATCGCCAATAAATATCAGAAGAAAATAGAATCAGCACTGAAAGACAGTGATTTCGGGCTTGCGGAAGAGTATGTGCATGAAATACTGGAGATAACGCCAGTAAAGAGTAAAGCATATAAAGATCTTACGGAATTACTTGGCAAGATCAGGACCAGGAAGAATGAATATGATCGATGATATTTATAAGGTAAAACCATGCCAAATGAAATAAGTAGCTCAAAGCTCATTGAATTGATTTCTGGCAGGCGCACGATTCATCAATTCAAAGAAGGATTGTGCCCTCTGGAAAAACTTTTGGAGGCAATTGATCTCGCAAGATGGGCGCCGAATCATCATTTAACTGAGCCATGGCATTTTTATTTGCTGGGTGATGAAACGGTGAATACAGTGATCGAACTCAACACAAATATCACCAGAGAGGAGATGGGAGACGATGCTGCCAATGCAAAGGAAAGACGGTGGCGGAAGATGCCAGGTTGGTTTGTGGTGACCTGTGCCAAATCGGATGATCCGATTAGAAATCAGGAAGACTATGCTGCCTGTTGTTGTGCGGTACAAAATTTGATGTTAACGCTATGGAATGAAGACGTTGGTGTTAAATGGTCAACGGGGAAGATTATTCGCGATAGTCGTTTTTATGATCTATTGTGGATTAACCAGGAGTTAGAGACCATTGTCGGGTTGTTCTGGTATGGCTATGCTGAAGACATACCTAATATGACACGAAAGCCACGCGTACAAATTATTACTGAATTGCCTTAAAAGGTTATTCTAGAATTATTAATCAGAAAAATTTATTTGGCGGAGCATTATGCTGACTGATTTAAGTACGCTATCAAAAGCATTCCTTGATATCTGCCTGCTAAGGAAAGGCCCGCAAGATTTACCAAAATCCAGTGTCCTTCTGACGTTGTGTCTGATCTTGTACACAGCCCTTGATGTACTTCTCACTGTACAAACAAGGCCTTTTACAGATGCCTTGCTAGTGAGTCTGGTTGATGTGGGCTTTTTACTACTGGTGACTTCCTTAATTCTTAAGCAGCATCGGCATCATGAGCGATGGGGTCAGACCATGACGGCTCTGTTTGGTACGGGTGTGATTCTAGGTATTTTTATTTTTCCGCTGGTTTATGGTGGAGTTCAAAATAGGTATGAAGACTGGTTACAGCAAATAATTGTTGTACTATTTATGGTGATGGTTATCTGGAATATTGCTGTTCTGGCTCATATCGTACGACATGCAATTTCAACTTCAATGGGCATCGGTATTATGATCGCTATTCTTTACATCTGGATGAGTTCATTATTAATTACCATGATATTTCCGGAAATAACTGCAAAATGAGGATACATATTTTAGGTATTTGTGGCACCTTTATGGGAGGTATCGCCTTGCTTGCCAGGGCACTGGGGCATGAGGTCAGTGGATCTGATGCCAATGTGTATCCTCCAATGAGTACCCAATTGGAAGATCAGGGTATCGAGTTGATGAATGGTTATGAGCCAGCTCATCTCCAGCCAGCCCCTGATCTTGTGATTGTAGGTAATACCATGAGTCGTGGTAATCCGCTTGTGGAAACGATATTAAATAACAAAATTCCCTATGTGTCAGGTCCTCAATGGCTAAGTGAGCACGTACTTCAAACCAGACATGTACTGGCAGTATCAGGAACTCATGGCAAAACCACCACAACCGGGATGTTATGTTGGATACTAGAATCTGCTGGTTTGAACCCGGGATTTCTTGTCGGCGGTATGCCTCAAAATTTTGCTATCTCTGCCAGCCTGGGAGGGGATGAATATTTTGTCGTTGAGGCGGATGAATATGACACTGCATTTTTTGATAAGCGTTCAAAGTTTATCCATTATCATCCAGATACACTGATCATCAATAATATCGAGTACGATCATGCTGATATCTTCGCCGATATTGCAGCTATCAGACGTGAATTCCACCATATGGTTAGAATCGTGCCAGGAAATGGCTTGATTATCGCTAAACAAGGTGATGCGCAAGTCACACAAGTCCTGGAGATGGGATGTTGGTCAGCTGTCGAATATTTTGGTGAGCAATCAGGTGGTATGAATTCCGATTGGAGTGTGAACGAGTTAGTAGACGATTTTAGTCAGTTTAATGTGCTTCATCATTCCAGGATCGTAGGCAGAGTAAACTGGGAACTGATAGGTCAATTTAATGCAGAAAATGCACTTGCTGCAATCGCAGCTGCAAATCATGTCGGGGTTGAACCAGCACAAGCGTGTGAAGCATTACAATCGCTGAAGAATGTTAAACGCCGTTTAGAGTGTTTGGCCGAGGTGAATCAAATCACTGTTTATGATGACTTTGCACATCACCCAACGGCAATACGGGCAACGTTGAAAGCGTTACGACAGAAAGTTAAAAGTCAACGTATTATTGCCATTATGGAACCCCGTTCTAACACCATGAGGCAAGGGATCCATAAAGAAACATTGGCGGAGGCTTTTGCCGATGCAGATCAAATTTATTTATATGCAGCGGATAATCTGGACTGGGATTTGTCCAAAGCAACATCTTCACTCGGAGAGAGGGTCAAGGTCATGCAGAGCATTGATGATATCGTTAGCGCGGTTGCTGGTCTCACTGAAGAAGGCGATCATATCCTTATTATGAGTAATGGAAATTTCTCAGGGATACAGAAAAAAATAATCGAGAATTTATAAACCATGATGACAGTCCCTTTATTTCCCCTGAACACGGTTTTATTTCCAGGGGGTATTTTGCCATTAAAAATATTTGAGGCACGTTATCTGGATTTAGTTAGTGAGTGTTTACGTACGGATAAGGAGTTTGGAATATGTCTCATTAGTTCTGGAGATGAGGTCGCTGGCTCTGCTAAATGTTATGAAATCGGGACAATGGCAAAGATCATTGATTGGGATAAACGTGATGATGGTTTACTGGAGATTGTCGTAGAAGGGGGACAAAGGTTTCGTTTGCTGGATAAAAGAGAGCGGGCGAATCACCTTGCAGAAGGGGATGTGTTATTAATCGAAGATGATGATTGCGAAGAAATCCCGGTACAGTATCAATTGCTATCTGATTTATTACGCCAGATAGCTCAAAAATTTGAATTATCGTATAAATCAGAGCATGAACTATATGAAAATGCAGCCTGGGTCGGCTACCGATTATCTGAAGTCCTGCCGTTGGAATCAGATGAAAGACAGGCGCTGTTGGAAATCGATGACGTAATAAATCGATTACAACATATCCAGGACGCTATTGAAAATGTCACGACTGAAGAGGAAACCCCACCTGGTTAAACTATTTAAGTTTAAATAAAGTTGCACGTCAATTAAACGAATGGCCCAGAGAAACGTTAGACTTTGAAACACCGGCAGAACGTTTTAACGCATGTGTTGCATCGACCGATTGAAATGGCAAGCGAAAGCAGACATCCATTAATTTGATCAAGATCAATTCTGATTGTTGTTGTTGTCTATATAGTGTCCCTTCTTCTATCTCATCTATAGCATGTCTATATGACGCTGTTTTGGAGGGGTGTTTAAAATGATTCTAACTTGTGAGCAGAATATGAAATACGATATTGTAATCATCGGAGGCGGTCCGGCTGGACTAAGTTTTGCCCGCTCTCTTGCCAATACTGATTTGAATATTGTGATCATTGAGAGGTCGGCTAGAAAAAATCTCGCTGATCCTGCTTTCGATGGACGAGACATTGCGCTTACCCATCTTTCTGTCAAATTGCTAAAAGAACTTGGTGCCTGGTCTCGTATTCCTTCTGATTGTATATCACCGATAAAAGAAGCAAGAGTACTGGATGGCACATCATAGTACTTTTTACATTTTGATCATCGAAAAGCCTGTCATGATGCGTTGGGTTATCTGATTTCAAACCATTTGATCCGCAAAGCACTGTATGAAGAAGTTGAAATTCTATCCAATGTTCGGCTGATTACTGATATTGCAGTCACATCAGTGAGTACCGATAGTGAAAAAGCCTCAGTCCTCTTATCTAATGGAGAAACGATTGATACCGTTTTAATAGTTGCTGCTGATAGCCGTTTTTCGGAGACTCGTCGTATAGCAGGTATATCCGCTGCTATGCGTGATTTTGGCCAAGTCGTGATCGTGTGTCGAATGGAACATGAAAAACCTCATCGAAACATAGCTTATGAATGCTTTCATTACGGGAGAACACTGGCTGTCTTACCACTTACGGGAAACCAATCATCGATAGTAATCACTGCACCTTCATATAGATCCAATGAAATACTAGCCATGAGCAACAAGCAATTTAGTGATGATATTTCATACCAATTTAAACATCGCCTAGGCAGAATGAAACTTGTTGGTGAACGTTATCCTTATCCCCTTGTCGCTGTCCATGCTGACAAGTTTGCATCATTACGCTTTGCATTAATTGGTGATGCCGCTGTTGGCATGCATCCGGTAACAGCACATGGATTCAACCTTGGGCTTAGAGGGCAAGATACTCTTGCAAAAGAGATCAAATCTGCCTTGGTGCGGAGTGTTGATTTTGGCTCTTCAACGGTACTAGAAAATTACCAATCAAAGCATCGGCGAATAACGCACCCATTATATTTGGCAACTAATGGGATTGTTCGTTTGTATACTAATGAAATATTACCGGCAAGGATTATGAGAAAAACGATACTAAGGCTTGGTAATATTTGGCCAATAAAAAGGGCAATCATGAACCAGTTAACCGCAATAGAAAATTAGAAGTTTGTATGCTCTTATAATGCGAATGAATTATCAAGTGCGTGATAAACGCACTGATATGGATCAGGCTACGCTATGGTTATTAGTAATTATCACTATGGGTTATTCGCTGCCAATCATTACTTCTATCTGTCCGTCCGTATATGGACTCCTCCTCAGATGCAAGCACTCCGTTTTGATGGTGAGTGGGTACGACTGCTCACGTATATCCGGCCTCAAATAAAGCATCGCTGTTTTGATGCGGGGCCATAATGGGCTATTCGCGCGTTGACTCCCAATTGCTTTCTCGTGCTTTATGCACCTGGACGGTCACGGGTTTTGCCAACGCCGGTTCGGCCGTTCCTGCGCTCCATGCGCTTACGGCATTAGTGCATCCCTGCACGTCACCTGTTCACCATCATTCGGTTTGCTTTGCAATCGTGGTTGAAGTGCTCCTCTTGGTTGCTTCTATGTCAACTTAGCTTATCAAGCTGCCATCAGTTCCGGATCATAATCTATGTCATAACGTAACATCGCCCAGGCAATACGCGCCGTCTTATTGGCCAATGCCACCGCCGCAACATTAGGGTGTCGACGTGTTGCAATACTCATCACCCACTGGCTCAGGCGATCTTCTTTCCCTCTGGCAGCATAAATGGCAGAGCGTGCACCATGGATCAATAAACTACGAAGATAAACATCACCCCGTTTACTAATACCAGGCAAACGCTCTTTACCACCTGAACTATGTTGC
>CAZDFI010000089.1:741-10068 GCA_964504725.1 uncultured Enterobacteriaceae bacterium | reverse complement strand
CTATATGGGGACATTCCTGACAGATACATTGATGGTAAGCAGCTTCACCGCATTTTTCGCACTATTATTCACGCAACACACGTTTTTACCTGCCTCAATTCTGGGCATCACGATAACTGCTCGAATTTTTCTGCACCTGCAGGTAAAATCCGCGCTTGAGCTGAATGGCGCAGGATCTTTATTTTTGATCCCTGTGAGAGATGTGATGTCTTTTATCATTAGAATCGTGAGTTATATGGGGAATTCGGTTGAGTGGCGAAACCACACATTTTCTGTAGATGATGATGGCCTGATGCATGAAAATGCAAAAACGGACGCAGAACTCATTGTAAAAGAAGATAGTTAAGAACACATATTGTTACAGAATAAATTTCTGTAATTTAATAATTAAAGAATAGGAGTCCCTCCGGGATGTTGAAAACATTATTTTTAAACCCGCCTTCCTTTAATGGATTTGACGGCGGTGCCGGCTCACGTTATCAATGTACAAGAGAAGTAAAATCTTTCTGGTATCCAACATGGTTGGCTCAATTGGCAGCCTTGGTCGAAGGCAGTCGCTTGATCGATGCTCCAGCAGGAGATATATTACTGGATGAAATTTTACCACTGGCTAAAGATTATGAATTTCTGGTGCTTTACACAAGTACACCTTCTTTTCCAAATGACGTAAAAATTGCAGAAGCATTTAAGCAAGAAAACCCAAAATTAATCATTGGCTTTTGTGGCCCGCATGTTGCGGTCAACCCCGACCATACCGTACTTGCCTCTGATGCCATTGATTTTGTTGCTGGCAATGAATTTGATTTTACCATCAAGGAAATCGCTGAAGGGAAACCTCTCGAAGAAGTCGATGGCATTATCTACAAGAAAGATGATAAACCCGTGCACAATAATGATCGTGCCTTGATAGAGGACATGGATTCACTACCGTGGGTGACCAAAGTCTATAAAGAAAATCTGGCAACAAAAGATTACTACAATGGCTATATGCTACATCCCTATATGTCTTTCTATACTGGTAGAGGCTGTAAATCCCGTTGTACTTTCTGTCTTTGGCCACAAACAATTTCTGGTCATAATTATCGCACGCGTTCGGTTGAAAATATTATTGGCGAATTAACTTATGCGAGAGATAACTTCCCTGAGGTTAAAGAATTTTTCTTTGACGATGACACGCTGACGGACAATATTGAACATGTAGAGGCATTGGCAAAGGAAATTGGCAAGTTGGGTATCACCTGGTCTTGTAATGCAAAAGCCAATGTCCCTTACGAAACGCTGAAGATAATGAAAGACAATGGTCTGCGTCTGTTGCTGGTCGGTTACGAATCAGGCAATCAGCAAATTCTGATCAATATCAAAAAAGGTATCAGAACAGATATTGCGCGACAGTTTACCAGGGACTGCCATAAGTTAGGCATCCTCATTCATGGGACTTTTATTGTCGGCCTGCCAGGTGAAACAAAAGATACCATTGAAGAATCTATTAAATACGCGCAGGAACTGAATCCACAAACTATTCAAGTATCACTGCCTGCTGCGTACCCCGGGACTTTTCTATACAAACAAGCCGTTGAAAACGGCTGGCTAATCGATGATACGACATTGGTGGGTGATAATGGCGTTCAACATTCAGTGTTGAGTTATCCGCATCTCCCCAGTGATGATATCTTTGAGGCGGTTGATAGTTTCTATAAACGCTTCTACTTCCGCCCATGGAAGATGGCCACGCTATTTTTCGAAATGTGCAAGGACTGGGAAATCATGAAGCGTCGCCTACGAGAAGGGGTGGAATTTTTTAAATTCCTTTTCGTAAGGGAGAGCACAGCCTGAAACAATTAATCGTGACGGGCGATGATTTCGGCCTGTCAGTTCCAGTAAATGAGGCTGTTTCACAGGCCCATCAGAAGGGCATTTTAACATCAACCAGCTTGATGGTTACCGCGCCTGAAGTAGATGATGCTGTCACGCGTGCCAATGAACTACCTAACCTCAATGTCGGATTGCATCTGGTCTTATCTAATGGTCGTTCGTGTCTTCCAGTCAGCGATGTACCTGATCTGGTCGACTCCGTTGGTAATTTTTCAAACAACCTTGTGGCCAGCGGCATCAAGATGTTTTTCATCGCACGAGTTAAACAACAATTGAAGGATGAGATTCGGGCACAGTTCGAGGCATTTAAAGCAACAGGACTACGCCTTGACCACGTTAATGCTCACAATCACATGCATCTTCATCCTACCGTCTTTGATACAATTCTTGAGATCGGTAAGGATTATGGAATGAATGCTATGAGAGTCCCTGAAGAAAAACCATTAAAAGCACTCATCAATAGTCGCAAGGAAAAAATAGCACGATTTGCGGCCTGGTTACTCCTTAAACCGTTTACGTCGAGAATGAAAAAACGACTTGGTGAAAATAATATTAAGTTTAATACGAACATCTATGGTTTTCATCACAGCGGACATATGATTCTGGATACCCTGGTTCGCATACTTCCGAATCTGGAGGATGGCTTGTCAGAAGTTTACCTGCACCCTGCCACAGGACAATGGGATAATATTGATCCGGCATCAAAGGATTACGAATTTGAGGCAGAGTATAAGGCTCTCATTCATCCACGTATTAAACGTATTATAGATAAATTCTCAATCGAGTTAACCAGCTTTAGTAATTCATAGTAATATTCAAGAATGGTCGGCGATTCATGGACGCATAAAATAGCACGAGTTTGTATCCTCCCGCTCGTAAATACCCCTGTCACACCCAATCATTTAACAACCTTAAGATTAATCACTGGCGTAGCTGCCTGTAGTCTGTTTGCCATCGGCACAACTGAATGGAATCTCTATGGTGGTTTTCTCTGGATACTCTCTGCATTTCTGGATCGTGCGGACGGTGAGCTGGCCCGCGTCGGAGGCAAGAGCAGCCCCTGGGGACATACTTATGATTATTTCTCGGATGTATTTGTCACCGCATTATTTTTTATTGGTATCGGTATTGGACTGAGAAATACTACTTTCTGGAATGTAGACCTTGGACTTTGGACAATTGTCATGGGGTTCGGCGCAACAGCCGGTGTGATTGCCGCTGAAATCCTTGCCGAAAAGATTGACCAGGCACAAAAAGATACTGGAGACAAAGCCTATGCTGGTTTTGCCGGTTTTGATTTCGATGACGTCATATACCTCTTCGCACCGGTTGTTTGGTTTAATCTTCACCCACCTTTTCTGATTGGTGCTTCAGTAGGTGCACCAGCATTTGCCTTGCTAACCTGGTACCAATTCAAAAAGCTTTAAGCTGAGTTAATCCAATGGATACAAGGCCAAGATTATGATTATCAAAAAAGACGCTCAGGAATGACACACTTTCGTGTTTGATGCTGTACTAAAAGATGCAGCACGTAATGATAATGACGCTAAACCCAATACTATGCACTCAGACCTGAAATTAACTCTGCTAGCTCTTCTATTTGCTCTCATAAGTCAATCAGCTCAGGCAGACGCACCTGACGTTACGCTGGAGGATCTACAAGGGAATTATCACAATGTTTCTGAATATATTGGTCATGGCAAATGGACGCTGGTGAATATCTGGAGTCCGACATGTATCCAATGTGTTGTTGAAATGCCGGACTTAAATAAATTTCATCTTGCACATCGTGAAATAGACGCTACTGTTCTCGGGATCACGATTGATTTCCCCAGTTTTAAATATGGCAAGAAAGATCTCGCAACAGCCTTTATTAAAAAATACGACATCAGTTTTCCCATCCTCATGGGCGATCAGGACCTTGCATCAGAAATAAGTGGCAAACACCTAAAGGCAATTCCTACGACTTATTTTTTCCATCCCAATGGCCAACTCGTTGCTCGTTGGCCTGGGATCGTTAAAAAAGAGGAATTTGAAGAGTTTATTCGACGTTATGAGCCAGAAACTGACGACTGGTTTCAGTAGACTCTATCAAATGTCTATTTCTTGCCGCTATCCTTTATAAATAAAAGATTTAACTTGTTAGTTTGAGATAACATGCGGAGATGACTATCACAAAAACACAGCAAAAGTATCTACGCAGTAAAGCGCATCATCTGAAACCCGTTGTTTGGATCGGCCAGAATGGATTAACTGAAAGTGTGACTGCAGAGCTCGAAACAGCACTTGATCACCATGAACTAATCAAGATAAAACTCCGCGTCGGTGATAGAGAATTAAGAAATGAAACAGTCGATGATATTTGCCAGACGATTCACTGCATAAAAATTCAGGGTATAGGTAGCATTGTTTCTATTTATCGCAGAAACGATAAACAACCCGTCATCGAACTGCCAAAATAAAGCGATCTCGCCAGGAGTCTGTCGGACTATGGGGTTCGTAGCGAGGCGAATGAAAAATTTTCCAACTTTTTCGCTATTTTGAGGCGAATAGTAAGCCTATTTAACAAAAAAGAGAGGAAAAGTGGGGGAATTTTTCATCGCCGCAGTAGAATCATCCATAGTCCGACAGACTCCTAGACCTTCTTCAGTACCTTATCCATCACCCTGGTAGAAAGAACACGTTTAAGTGTTCCAAACAAATAGGTTGGAAAAGTAACGTAGTAACGAAGCTTGGGTTTCTTGCTTTCTAAAGCATGTATCACTTTATCAAGCACAGCTTCAGGACCTAATGTGAAAGGTACTACCGGACCCTCAGCTTTTAATCGTTCAACCAGTTTTTTATAGGCATTTTCAAAAGGACTATTCTCGACTGAGATATTTTCTTCAAATGCGATTAAGGCATTTTTTCTGAATCGACTTTCAATAGGACCAGGTTCAATAAGTGAAATATGGATGTTCGTTCCCATCAACTCAAGGCGTAAGGTATCCGTTAGTCCTTCGAGTGCATATTTACTCATGTTATATGCACCACGAAACTGCAAGGCAACGAATCCAAGTACCGAACTATTCTGAATAATCCTTCCATATCCTTGCTTGCGCATCACCGGCAGCACCAGATTTGTTATTTCATGTGTACCAAACAGATTCACTTCAAATTGTTGCCGCAAAACATCTCTGCTTAAATCTTCGACTGCGCCTGGCTGACCATAAGCACCATTATTAAATAATGCGTAAATTTCTCCATCGGCTTTATCTAATATTGTTACAAAAGCAGAATGTATAGAAGCTGAATTCGCCAAATCCAATTGAACTGATTCAAACCCTGATTTGATTAAGGCATCAACATCACACTTTTTACGGGCGGTTGCGAAAACACGATAGCCTCTTTGTTTCAACCCTTCTGCGACACAACGCCCTATTCCCGATGAACATCCTGTAATAATTACATTGCGCTGTTTCATCATTTCCTCACAGGGTAACTCCGAGAAACCACTTCCAGAATTGCATCAAGTGGCTGAAATATGCTGATTTTAAATTCCCGGAATTTTATAACCATTTTTATAGCGTCTATTCGCAAATTTAAAATAAATGATGTTCTTTAAAATTAAGGAGATACATTTTAATCTTGATAAACCTCATTATATATATTCAAGCTGTGTAGCATATTAGCTTTTAAAACCTTATTTGTAAGGCTATCATGGGTTTCAAAATCACACTATAATCAAGAAGTTACAAAATTACGCGTAGATATCACATAGGGACATTGCTTTGTATGTCTATTTTTTAGGGGAATCGCCTCTCCAGCGGCAAAATATAATAAATACGGTGAAAAAATCATTCTATAAACATCTCATGGCACCTGTCCTCTTGATGCCTCTATTTTTGGTGCCAGTCATGACTGTCTCAGCAGGCACTACAGAATCCACTGAGCCAGAATCAAACTGGCCTTTATGCACCGACTCTCTGGATATCCCCATGCGCCCTGTGGTTGTAGCTGAACTGGCACCTGGAGACGTGCATGTTGCAGCAGATGATGCGGATCTGGAGGCTGAAGGTTTCTCTACACTGAAAGGAACTGTTGAGATAACGTGCGATGAACAACAGGTTCGTTCAGACTATGCTGATTTTAATCAAGGTGATAATACTGCAAATTTAGAAGGCAACATTCAATATTGGGATGAATCAATTTATCTGGAAGCCGATAAAGCGCATATCGAATTCAATACTGATATCGGTAACTTCGAGAATACCAAATATACAATCAAGGATAATCGCGGTCGTGGACAAAGTAGCAATGTTGATATGAAATTTGGTATCGAATCAAAGCTAAAAAATGCTGATTATAGTACCTGTGACCCAGCGAACAAATTCTGGCAGATATCTACAAGTGAACTCAAACTTAACCATGTAGAGGAATGGGGCAGTGCCAAAAATGTCGTGCTTAAGATAAAAAATATACCGGTTTTTTACAGCCCTTATATGTCTTTCCCCTTAAGCGATAAAAGGAAAACCGGGTTTTTAACACCAGGTTTGGGGAACTCGAACAGAAATGGCTTCGAAGCGCGAACGCCGTTTTACTGGAACATTGCTCCGCATATGGATGCAACATTGACACCTCGATTACTCACCGACAGTGGTGTGATGTTAGTTGGAGAATTTCGTCATATATCAAAAACCAGTCAAAGTGAGCTCAATGCAGAATTCCTCCCTAGTGATAATCAATTCGATGACAAGAACAGAAACCTTATCGGTTTGAAGCATCATCGTAGTTTTGGCCGTACTGGTAATTTCTCACTGAACTACAACAGAGTCTCCGACAAGGAGTATTTTGAAGACTTTGGCTCTTCCCTTGGCATTACCAGCACCAGCTTTCTTGAACAAAGTGCTACTATTAGATATTCAGGAAATTGGTGGAATCGTAAGAATTGGTGGTCCGGAAACGCAAGATTGACAAACTATCAATCCGTTGACCGCACACTTGCTGCTGTTAGCAAACCTTATAAACGTTTACCTCAAATTAATTTTTACGCAGGTCGGTCTGGTGGTAATAATAAACTAAATTATTTGCTTCATAGTCAATTCACCTATTTTGATCGCAGTGGCCGCGATCTGCCTTCTAGGGAAAACGTTACTGGTTCAAGGGTAGACTTGTTGCCTTCCATCAGTTATCCATATAGAACAGCTTCCACATTCGTAACACCTAAAGTTAGTTTACGTTACACACAATATAATCTGAACAACACTAGCACCTTCGAGTCGAGTCCGAGCCGAATATTACCTGTGGTAAGCGTTGATAGTGGCATTTTTCTGGAACGCGGTTTTTCCATATTTGGAAAGAAATCATTACAAACACTGGAGCCCAGACTTTTCTACCTATATATTCCAGAAGAGAATCAGGATGATTTACCTGTTTTTGACACCGGCTTGTATGATTTTTCCTTTGATCAATTATTCAGAGAAGATCGCTTTAGCAGTAAAGACCGCATGGGTGACACCAACCAGTTCACCTTGGCATTGACATCACGCCTGATAGATCAGGCTACAGGTAGAGAAAATGGATACTTGAGCCTGGGTCAGATTTATTACCTGAGTGACAGGGATGTGACTCTACCTGGTGGTATAAAACGTGATGATAATATCTCACCCATCGTTGCAGAAGTTGGCACGACTCTGTTTAACCACTGGCGGCTCAGGGGTGATTTGCAATGGGACCCAAACGAAAACAAGACAGAAAAATTAGTTGCACAAATTCAATACAAACCGGCGGCAAACAAGGTAGTGAATTTTAACTACCGTGTTCGGAGAAATAGCACGACAACAAACCTGACAGACGTAGAACAAAGTGATATTTCGTTTCACTGGCCAGTGAACCAGAATTGGAGCATGATCGGCAGATGGAATTATGCAATTCCAGAAAAAAAATCATTGGGAATTTTTGGTGGTGTTGAATATGATAGTTGTTGTTGGGGCTTTCGGGCAGTTGCCCGAAGGTTCCTGACTAACATAGACGGGGATTTTGAAACAGGTGTATTTTTACAGCTTGAACTCAAAGGTCTGGCCGGTATTGGTCGAAAAACAGTAGACTTTCTGGAACAAAGAATCCCCGGTTACGAGAGCGATTTATAAGTTGAAATTCCATTCTATACGCCTGCTATTGGCAGGTTTTCTTACGTTACAAACATTTGTCTTACTGGCTGGTGTGCCATTGGATCGAATTGTTGCTGTTGTTGAAAATGACATCATCATGCAGAGCGAACTGGATATACAACTTCGCACAGTGGTTGGTCGAATGAGAGAACAAGGCGTAAAACTCCCTTCTTCAAGCGTATTAGAGAATCAGGTGCTTGAACGTATGATCCTGACAAAAATTCAGCTTCAGCAAGCTGAGAATACTGGTATACGTGTTGATGATGAAACATTAAATAGAACAATCAGTAATATCGCAGCAGGAAACAACGTCAGTTTAAGTCAGTTTAAAGAGATTCTCGAAAAAGATGGATTCAATTATGAACAGTTTAGGGAAAATATACGTAACGAGATTGTTGTCTCACGGTTACGTCAGCGACAGGTCGATAACCGAATTTCAATCACCAGCAAAGAAATTGATAACGCCCTGATGAATGAGGAATTTCAAGGGTCTACAGAAACAGAGTATCTGCTCCAGCATATACTCATATCCCTGCCCGAAGCCCCAGCTCCGGAGGAGGAGGAACAGGCCAGACTGGTTGCATCAAAAGTTCTTGAGGATCTAAAAACAGGACAGAATTTTGCGACCATGGCTACAACTATCTCGGATGGACAACGAGCACTTGAAGGCGGTGATCTTGGCTGGCGGAAAAAAAATGAAATCCCTACGCTATTTAGTGATCAAATTGCAACGATGGAAAAGGGAGATATTAGCGATCTGATTAAAAGTGCAAGCGGATTTCACATTGTTAAATTGGCTGATGTACGAAGTAGTGAAAAACATATGATTACACAGACAAAAGCCCGTCATATTCTGATTAAAATTAATGAGCTGACCACGACTGAAGATGCCAGGCTCAGATTAGATCAATTAAGAACACGCCTTGTAGGTGGGGATGATTTTGCAAAACTTGCTAAAGCACATTCTGATGATACTGTGAGTGCAGCTCAAGGAGGCGATCTTGGTTGGACAAGCCCAGGTGTCATGGTGAAAGAATTTGAAAATGTCATGAACCAACTAGAGATTAATGAAATCAGCGAACCATTCACCACACAATTCGGTTGGCATATACTACAGGTACAGGATCGTAGGGAGCATGATGATACTGAAAATGCCAGGCGAACAAAGGCATCTGAAGCAATTCGTAGAAGAAAATCAGAAGAAGCTCACCAAAACTGGTTAAGACATTTACGTGATGAGGCTTACGTCGAGTACCGATTGGATGAGGGCTAACACTGATATACCGCGCATTATCATCAGCACTGG
>CAZDFI010000089.1:0-731 GCA_964504725.1 uncultured Enterobacteriaceae bacterium | reverse complement strand
CGCAGGCATAGGCCCTGATATTACAATTCAAATTGTCCAGGAAAATATTAATGCTGATATTGTTGCCATAGGAGATCCAGACCTGCTTCAGGGCCGTGCTTCAATACTGGGACTTCCCTTGTCTTTAATTGAGTTTGATAAAACTATCAAAAATAAGCACGTTGCCAAATGTCTGAGAATCATCCCGGTTAAGACTGAAAATCCAACCATTGCAGGCCAGCTTGATCCTGAAAACGCGGACTACGTTCTGACTCTACTTAAAACAGCGTGTGCAGGGTGTCTCGATAATAAATTCGATGCCATGGTCACCGCCCCGGTTCAAAAATCGATCATCAATGATGCTGGACACACATTCAGCGGTCATACAGAATTTCTTGCCGAGCTTTGTCATCAAGCTACCCCGGTCATGATGCTTGCCAATAATGTATTAAAAGTCGCATTGGTCACAACACACTTGCCTCTATCAAAAGTAAGTGCCGCAATCACAAGAGAAAACCTGACACAGGTTTTGAAGATAGTCGATAATGATCTGCGAAATAAATTTTCAATCAACCATCCCCGCATTCTGGTTTGCGGTCTGAATCCCCATGCTGGTGAGGGGGGCCATTTAGGCAGCGAAGAAAACGAAATTATTATCCCCGTTATAAATGCATTAAAAAATCAGGGATTGGATTTAACAGGGCCACAACCTGCAGATACTTCCTTCACCCCTGAGATGATTGAAAATTATG
>CAZDFI010000088.1:2327-10098 GCA_964504725.1 uncultured Enterobacteriaceae bacterium | reverse complement strand
AGATGGTCGAACTGCCATCCGAAGACTTCGACCACAGGACCGAGCGCGAACTCCAACCAGGGATGCTCGTCGAAAATCACCGCGAAGTCTACGTCGTAGTCTGTTGTATCCTTAACCATATCTCAGCACCGTCTTCTGGCATTCAGTATTAAGCAGACGTTCAGACAAGATTTTTACCGCTTATGTAAAGCTAAAACCTCTAGTTAGTACTCGGAACCTGTAATTTGTTTTTGCTAAAAGCTTCTTCAAGTGATGCGTCAATTACACATTCATAATTATCAATACGTGCGATGAGTTGTTCTTTATTGTCGATGAATTCAATGTTTGCCAATGCACGATGCTCTGAGTGTTCAGTGACATTAATATTAATCTTGCAGCCTTCGCTTGGGAAAGATTTGTGGAACTGTTTATATTCACCAATGGCTGTCGGGAGGGAGCCAATGCCGAATTGCTCGAAGGCCCACAGTATCATCATCTGGAAACTGCAGTCGAGTGCCAGGGGGTTGGTGAGCCAGGAAGAGCGTATGGGTTTTTTCATCCATGTTTTAGGGGTTGCAGCACTCTTAACATTGGCTGAAATCCCCTTTTCTTCGCATGATTCGATATCGGTAATGCCTTGTAATGTTTTGCCGTGAAATAATCTACCACTGGTATAAATTTCATTATTTGTTTGTGAATACTCGCCTGTCACAGTTTTATTACAACTTGCTTCCTGCTGGATCTTGTCTGCCGCTAATATAATTTCTGCGCGGGCATGTAATATTTTTCCGTTGCGTAATTCGACAGGAACAATTTCTTTATTACCATCTTTGCTGATATCCCCTGCGAGAATATCCAGATCAATTGTTTCATCAGCTTCGAGAGTGACACCTTTGAATACACGGAGATTGATGAAGCCGTGATAGTTTAGGCCTGGATTATTATGCATGGCACCATGGGCAAACCACTCGGTCATCATCGCTACGGGTAAGACGGCATGATCATTAATCACATGAGATTGCAGAAAAACATGATCATTAACATTTAATGATCGTGTAAAGGCAACGTTCATATTTACGGCAGGGATTTCTTCTGATGGTTCTTTGGTCGTTGTTACAGTTATGTTTTCATTTTCAGATGTGACCTGCTTTTCAGTAGAACCCCTTGCTTTAGATGAGCCAAGTACAACCACTTCGACAGGGCCTTCATAGGCAATTTCCTGCATTAGATAATCTGCACCGGCTTTTAAATCAATCACGCCCACACCTTCGCTTTTAAATATCCTTTTTAAAGCTGGTGTCACCATGCCACCATCCCATGGCCCCCAGTTAATACTGACAACACGACAGTCCTTACGTAAAGTTGCTTGTTGTTGCGCGACTTTATTCAGGACTTCATTGGCAACGGCATAATCGCATTGCCCTATGCGACCAAAACGACCGGTTGAAGATGAAAACATGACCATAATTTTTAAGTCATCGTTTTCTGTTGCCGTAAGTAAGGAATCAAGACCGGCAGCTTTGGTGGCATAAACCTGAGAAAACTGTGCTTCGGTTTTGTCTTCGATGAGTTTGTCTGCCAGTACGCCAGCACCATGAACAAAACCACTGATGGATCCAAGCGTTTTTCTGGCTTCTTCAACTGCCGAGACAACTGCATTTTTATCTTGAACGTCTACCGAGCGGTACATCATTTTCACGCCAGTGGCTTCAATGCGTTGTAAATTATTTCGAATTTCCCTATCCGCAAGAATCTTCTTGCAGGCTTTATTTAATTCTTTTGGTGTTGTTCCTTTGCCTGTTTTTGCAAGAACAGAACTTTTAATCTCTGCTTCGGTATTCAACTCTGCCAACCATTCGGCCTCTGCGTCAGGTTGTTCGCTGCGTCCTAGTAATAATAAATTCGTTTGATAAGTTTCAGCCAAGGCCAATGCAATTTCTGCAGTAACACCACGCGCGCCACCGGTGACAACGACGACATCATTTGAGTCTAATACAACTACCTTGTTTGATTGATCGATCTCGGTTCTGTTGAGTTCAAGCGTATAGCGTTCTGTCCCTGCAATACCGACTTCTAGAGAACCTCCAAGTGGATCACGTGTCAAACATTCATTAACAATGTTATCGGCGAGTTCACTGAGGTTGTCGCTCATTTGAACATCAATGGCTTTGCAGGAGACTTCTGACCATTCTTTATCTGCTGTTTTAATCAAGCCCGCAATACCACCAGATACTGGACAGGTGTCGTTCAGACCACTCATGCCAAATTGACCACCCATTTGCGTGATACTGGCGAGAATTGCTGCGTTAGATTTCCCCGCTGCGCGTAATGATTCGCTGACGCGTTGAATCAGCAAGAAACTTTCTTTCATAAATGTTTGTTCTGGAACAGCAGGTGTCAGGATGATCAAACCTGCAAGATTTGCACCCGGTTCAGCATCTAGTGAGACAATTTCCGGTTTCAGCTTTTGTTGTTTCAATGCTTCACAGATTGCCTGTGTAAATTCTGGCGCATCTCCCGTGACCCAAACTGTTGTATTTGCGTCCAGTAATATTTTTTCTTGTTTTGACGTTAAGGGAACGACAGTCAAGACTTGTCTTTCAATGGTAGGAATAATTTCAGTTCCCTCTGCTTCTGAGCTTGTTTGACTAGAAACAGTTTCTGTTGGCGTTGATGGTGCTGATACAGATGTATTGGCCAGCATGTGATCGACAATCTGATGTAAGGTTTGTAATGCACCAAGATCCTCCGGCTTCACTGCCGGCATATCAGGCATGCGTTCTTGCAGGGCAGATAAGATTTCTACACGTTTGATGGAATCAATGCCGAGATCTGATTCAAGATTCATATCCAGATTTAACATGTCCACGGGATAACCAGTCTTATCGGCAACAACTTCGAGCATGGTATCTGCAAGTTGATCATCATTTACAAATGTCGCCGTTGACGTAGGTATTTCAGATATTGACGTGCTCCTTGCGGATAGAAAATCAACAATCTGTTGCAGGGTTTGTAAGTTACCCAAGTCTTCTGGACTGACCATCGGCGCTTCGGGTAATTTTTCTTGTAGTGCCGATAAAATTTCTACACGTTTGATTGAGTCGATGCCAAGATCAGTATCAAGACTCATTTCCAGATTGAGCATGTCCATGGGATAACCGGTTTTGTCACCAACGACTTCCAGTAATACGTTTGCAAGTAAATCTGCATTTAATGCCGTGCCTCTGTTGGAACTTGCATCTACACTCGCGGGCTCACCCTGTGTGTTCGTCTGTGGTGTTGTCGCTGACATTTTTGGCATGGCGGCAACAATGAACTCAACAATATTTTCCAGAAACTGAAAGGTACCTAGTTCTTCAGGGTTAACTGTCGGTGCACCAGGAAGTTTTTCCTGTAGTGCCGATAAAATTTCTACACGTTTGATCGAGTCGATACCAAGGTCAGTATCCAGACTCATGTCCAGACTTAACATTTCTAACGGATAGCCGGTCTTTTCGGCGACTACATCTAATAAAACACTGTGCACTTCTTCATCGGCATGCACAGCTTTTTCTGTTTCTACAATTTCTACTGCTGGCTTAACTTGTTCAACTGGCTGTGGTGTCGAAACAGGTGCTTCTGTTGCGAGTTGCACGGGCGCTGTCATTTGTACTTGTGTAGTGGGTGTTGTTGATGGAATGGCTGTGGTATCTAAACCTAACAATGCTTGCTGTTGTTGCAATAATTGCGCGATGGTTTGTTGCGCCGTTTCCTGTCCCAGCAAATATTGTTGATGCAATTTTGCGGTCTGTTCCTGCATCTTCTGTAAGGCAAGAATACTTTCCTGAGTTGCACGTAATGCATCTTGGCCCAATTGTGTATTGTTTTGGGGCGTATTGTTCTGGCCGGTCGTAATTTGTTGCGTCTGTTGTTTTCCTGCGTTCACAATAGGTGTGTTAGACAAGACTTCATTCTCCGTCGCTGATTTGGGTTTTTCTTGTAGTGGCCTTGCAGATCTTTTTTCGGTTCTTTTCTTTCTGGGCATCACATAATTTGCGCCGGATAAAGGAATCGTCATGGCAGGTTTTGATGGGGCATCTTTATTTTCTTTGGCTTCTAGTGAATCAAGATAGTTTTCATCCCATTGTGAAAGATTAATTTTTTTGCCTAGGACGGCAAGGTTCGCCAGTAAGTTAGCAAGATCATATTGACCATGACGTTTTCCAGAGGAAGCGTCCAGCGATAGGACCTGTATATCATTCTTATCCAAAATTGATTTAACCAAACCACTTAAACGATTTCCTGGCCCTACTTCAACAAACGTTCGCACACCATCTGAGTACATCTTTTCAATTTGTTCAACAAATCTGACAGGGTTCGCGAGTTGTCCTGCAAGTAATCGACGGATCTCATTTTGATCGGTGGGGTATTTATCTGCAGTCGTATTTGCCAATACGGTCATTGTGCTTTTATTTAATTTAACCTTTGCAAGTGTTTCAGCAAAAGGAGTTTCGGCATTGGCAACGAACTTACTGTGGAATGCCGCGGAAACCGGTAATTGTGTGGCGCGTAATTTTTGTTCTTTACAAAGCGCGACGGCTTTTTCAATTTGATCCGTCGCACCGGACAAAACAACTTGTTTGGGTGCGTTATGGTTGGCGATGACTAAATCAAGTTTTTCATGTTTTATAAATTTTTCTACCAACTCTATTGTGGCCGAGATCGCTAACATGGAGCCACGATCACCCTCCCCTTCAGCCATTAGCTTGCCGCGTAACAGTGACAGTTGATGTAGCGCTTTCTCATCGAAGACACCAGCAGCACACAAGGCAACCAGTTCACCATAACTATGACCGGCAGTGACCTCGGCTTTAAAACCAAACGCCTCAAGTATTCGCAAGCCAGACAGACTAACGGCACCGATCGCTGGCTGAGCATTTCGTGTGTCACGTAAAATTTCTTCCTGATCTTTACGTGCTTCATCGGTAAATACCGGAATAGGATAGATTGTGTCTGTTAGTCTTGAACCGTGTCTGGTTTCACCTTTCACGGCGTTGGCATGACTTAAGACATCGTTAAATTGTGGAAACTGACAGGCTAGATCTCTCAGCATGCCTACATACTGTGATCCTTGTCCTGGAAATAACAATCCGGTCTTATGCTCATGCGTCCCAGATGCATAACTGACGCCGATGGGCAGTTGCCAGAAATCCTGATCATTATTTTCTGACAGCATCTTCATAGCATTCTGAATCAATGTCTGCAGATCTGTTTTATCTTTTTCGATAACGATTGTCAGGCGATGTGTTTTTTTCGCATCAAACTCTGCACAAGATCTAGCAGCAAAGGCACTATGTTCTGACCATGATTTATTGACGTCAATGGTGCTCAGTTGTTTTGTCAGGCCTTCTTTTGAATCATCACTCAAGGCGAACAGTAATACGTGACCATCCCAGTCAATCTCAGCATCATTGCTTTCAATTTCCTCCAACACACAATGAAAATTACTGCCACCGAAACCAAAGGCACTTAGCGCTGCGCGTCTTGGATGTGATTCGTTGGTTACCCAGGGACGTTTGATGGTATTGACATACATGGGGGCCTTGCCGGGCTCTAATGATTCAAGTGGTTGATCGACCTTGATGGTGGGTGGTAACACTTTGTGTTTCAGTGCCATGACGGTCTTGATCATGCCAGCAACACCCGCAGCAGACTTGGTATGACCGATCATGGATTTCACAGAGCCAAGAGCACACCAGGTATCATCCTGATTTGTTTTGCGATAAACATTTTCCAGAGCCTCGGCTTCTACCGCATCTCCCACTGAAGTTCCCGTTCCATGAGCTTCGATAAGTTCAATTGAATCGGGAGTGACATTCGCTTGCACGTAGGCGTCTTCCAAAGCCTTGATCTGGCCGGCAACATTTGGGGCATAGATGGCATTGCCACGACCATCACTGGAGGTGCCGATACCTTTGATTACCGCATAGATCTGATCGCCATCTCGTTGGGCATCATCAAGACGTTTTAATATGACCGCACCCATGCCTTCACCGATGATGGTGCCATCACCACCGAGGGCGAAAGGCCGACTATTTCCCGTCGGCGAGAGCGCTGGCGTTTTGCTGAAACACATATACATGAAAATATCGTTGAAGGTATCCAGCCCGCCGGCAATAGCCATATCAGAACGACCAGTGGTTAATTCCAACGATGCCAGATGGATGGCGCTTAATGAGCTTGCACACGCGGCATCAACAACGCAGTTGGTTCCGCCCAAATCAAATCGATTGGCAATCCGTCCAGCGGCGACGTTGCCCAATAAACCCGGGAATGAATTTTCCTGCCATGGCACATAGCTATCTGAGATTCTCTGCACGACATCTTCTGTTGTTTCCGGATCGACACCGGCATCGGCCAGTGCCTGCCGCCAAATCGGATGGCCCAATCGTGCACCGAGTGGAATGACCAGTTCTAATGTGCCGGTGACACCCATGATGACGCTGGTGCGATCACGATCAAATTCTCTACCATCTCCGGCATCTTTGCCTGTGGAATAACCTGCATCCAGTAGAGCCTGTCGGGCCACCACCATGCCGAGCAATTGTGTCGTGTCTGTTGCCTCAATATTATTGGGGCTCATACCATATTGCAGAGGGTTGAAATCAACCGGATCAATAAAGCCGCCACGACGGGCGTAAGTCATGTCGGGTGTTTTCTGATTCGAGTCGAAGTAGTCTTCCGGATCCCAGTGTGAATCTGGAATATCAGTGATGGCATCGACACCTTCGCGGATATTGGCCCAGTATTCGTTGACGTTACCTGCCTTGGGAAAAAGACAGCCGATACCGACGATTGCCAGTGGAGATGAAATTTGGGGGGACGCTTTTGGGGTATTGGTCTGTTTCTTTGTCACTGTAGACGTTCCTGAATTACTCTGTGTTCAATTTCCTGAACTTCAAGCGGTTCAATATGAGTCACATGATCTGAAAACTTTAGGCCTTGATTGCGTAAACTACTGATGCGTGCCGCAACAGCAGCACCATAGAGAATATTCAAAGCGACCGTTACAATATTTCTTTTTGCTGGTTCTGCCAACCATGAACCTTTAGTCCATTCATTAAAGGCGCCCATAGAAGGCCCACACCATACCTGATAATCGACTTGTCTTGCCTCGTCTCCTGTATTGGCCCAGCGCGAAGAGAGACCCAGATACCAGCGAAAGATCAGTGCCATCTTGTATTTTGGATCCTGGTTTGCCTTTGCGATTTGCTCTGGATCGCGTTCGTTAAAAAAATCTTGAGTCAGTTGCCATATGACAGTTAATGGTACTTTGAAAATTGTTTTTTCCAAAGATTTCCTTTCTTTTTCCGGAATGGCATCAATGGAATCGTAAGCACGATAGAGTTCATAAAGTTTATTGCCGCGCATGGCAAACATGGTGCCACGTTTCAAGACTTGTAGTTTCACACCCATCTCGAACATATCGACAGCAGGCGCCATGGTGACGTCAGCCTGTTGTGCTTCAGCCAGCATCTTGCGCACGATGTCACTGCTGCCAGATTCGATGCAGGCTTGATTGACAGTGCCCGTAACGACATAGGCCGCGCCCATTGAGAATGCAGCAGTGGCAGATGCGGGGGTGGCAATGCCTCCTGCGGCACCGACTCTTAATGGCATCGTATAATTAAATTCTTTTTGAAGGCGGTCGCGTAATGCAATGATGGTAGGTAATAGCGTAATCGCTGGTCGGTTATCTGTGTGTCCGCCAGAATCTGCTTCGACAGTTAGATCCTGCGCCATAGGTACTTGT
>CAZDFI010000088.1:0-2317 GCA_964504725.1 uncultured Enterobacteriaceae bacterium | reverse complement strand
CAAGGCAGCCTGTTCATCCGTAATATCACCTGAGGCAACGAGTTGCGTCAGCATTTTATCCGGTGGAGGACTGAACCATTTCGTTGCAATTTCAACGCGTGAGGCCTTGGCAATGATTCGATTCGGCGCTTCAATTTCGCCAGCCTGGTTTCGGTGGATACCATGTACTCGATAACGGACAGCAGGCAAGGTCAGTTTCATATAAGCTGAGGCTTCAACCAGACGGATGCCGAATTTCAAGTACAGTGAAACGACGGCATCTTCATGCCCCCTTTCATTGGGTGAGAAAATCAAGTTGAAACAGAAAGGTTTCGAATTCAATGACTTTGTCAGGTGTACAACAGCGTTTTCTATTTCACTCAACATCAGGCCTGCTGCACCAAAAGAAGCGAGCAAGCCAGCATCGGCAGCAGCTTCAACCAGGTCTATTGATGCAATGCCATTAGCCATCGAGCCACACATATAGGGAAAGCGCAGGCCATGATCTTCGCAAAAGCTTGTGTCGCCTAATTGACTGGGTGAGATAGCGGGGGAAAATCCTGCCAGGGGCAGGCCAACTGCTTCAGGTTCACCTCCGATAACAGCTACCCCTTGATTGGTGACAACGTGTTTCTGAGTCTGATTTTGCAAGACGTAGACAACTTTATTCAGATTGAAAATGGCATCATGAATGTCTGAATCGTCTTCAAACAGCACAGCGCTGTCGCCTGTCCACCAGCCGAGTGCAGTGTCAGGCGAAGGATTGGTCCCTGTTGCGGGAACTTCGCTTGTTTTGTTTGTTGCTAACGGTATTTGCGTCACTTGTGTCATTTTTTTGTACTTGCGAACTCTGGTCGTATGCCCTGAAATGCAGAGCCAGCGCTGATCCAGTTAAGGAAAGGCAGGGATCTGGCCGAACAAATCGGGTCGGTCATTATATATGAGATTACCTTAGTAGACGTGCTTTTTAGCAGTTTTCTTAGCAGACAGGGGGGGAAGCTTTACCTAAAGGGGGAGATAAGGTTGGTATTATATGTAACTTACTGAAATATAAAATAAATTATTTTTCTGCAACGATATAGGCAATCCAGCCAGCATCTGCCTCGCCTTCTGTTGCCGGGATAAAGATGCCATTGCCCTCATCAGTATCTTCGTCCGTGCCTTCCCAGTAGACCGTTGCTTTGAAGCCTGCCTCTGTCAGCATTTCGGTAAGTTCCGGCAGGCTCCACAAACGCCATTCATAACTGAAGGCTTTGTTTATTTTAGAGCCATCCTTAAATTTGAAATGAATACGGCACACACAATGACCAGTGACAGGATTATAACTTTCCTGATCCCAAATATAGGTGAATTTATCATGCTCCGTGCGTTCCTTCATTTCCTGGTAGGCCTCATAACCTCCAAAGGCATCAAGAAATAAAATTCCATCATCGACGAGACTGTCATGGATTATTTTAAAATATTGAATCATGGTTGAGCGATCTTCAAAAATCCAGTAACTGAAATTCATCGCCAATGCCATGTCGACTTTTCCGGTATCCACGCTCAAAACATTGTCATTGATAAGTGTAATGCGCTTGGTCTGCTCGTCAGACAATTTACCAACTTTATGTTCACGCCCCCACGCCAGGATTTCTTCGTTTAAATCGACAGCGATAGCTTTGTTTGATTTTCGCCGACGTATCCATTCGCATGAAGTATTTGCTGTGCCACAAAAATCTTCTCTTAATAATTTCGCCTTACGCCCACGGAGTTTTTGAAATGTTTCATCAACAAAATCGATTTCTGATTCAACACACTGAACAGACTGCTCATAAAGAACATTGATATCTGCCTTGCTTGCCATCGTCTTTTTAGGTGTTTTGGGTTTTTGATGTTTATTGAAGCGATGTTTTTTTGTATGCGCCATACCGTTTACCGTTGTTGTTTTTATCTGTGGGGGCGGAGATTATAAGCTATTTATGGATTCGGCAAGTTGTGAGATATATATATTGGTTTTTGGTTTCGTCCTACTATCGAATCGATATCTTTAGTTATTACATTCTTTAAATTTTGATTTCGCCTTTAACCGGCGAGTTCACTGCTCCTTCGCTTCCATGCGATCGCAGTATAAGTACATCCATGTACAAAACTTTCTTTGCTTGTCCAAAAATGAAGTACCGAAGGTCGCTCCAGTGCATCCATGCCCCCGCGACATTCGTGCATCCTGCACATCAAAAAAAGACACCCCTGATATCAAGGCCTGCGGCTACCCTCGTCAGTCAGCAGTGCTCACGGGGTCGTGCCTACATGACTCCTCGACTCTGTCTCCTGATTCGTTCTACCTCCTGCATCCATG
>CAZDFI010000087.1:0-10250 GCA_964504725.1 uncultured Enterobacteriaceae bacterium | reverse complement strand
ATGAACAGTAAATCGACAGATTTTGGCTATCAAGAAGTCACACCGGAAGAAAAAGCACATCGCGTTACGGAAGTCTTCCGGTCTGTCTCTGGCAGCTATGATGTAATGAATGACCTGATGTCATTTGGTGCACACAGACTCTGGAAGAGGCATGCTGTGCATTTATCGGGAATTAAAAAAGGTCAGTCGGTACTTGATGTGGCTGGCGGCACGGGTGATCTATCGAGATTAATCCATCAGCGCGTTGGCAAAGAAGGAAGTGTGTTAATGACTGACATCAACAGCGCCATGTTGCATGAAGGTCGGGATAAAATGATTGATGCAGGTATTGTCTCCGGTATTGATTATGTACAGGCAAATGCAGAAATATTGCCATTTGTAAACAACAGTTTTGACTGTATCAGTATTGCATTTGGATTACGTAATGTGACTGATAAGCAAAAGGCGATTAATTCCATGTTTGAGAAACTACGATATGGTGGATGTCTGATCATTTTGGAGTTTTCAAAAATAAAGTTATCATCGCTCAGCCGTCTATACGATATATATTCATTTAATGTGATTCCAAAGATCGGAAAAATTGTGGCAAATGATGAGGCAAGTTATCAATATCTGGTCGAATCAATTCGTATGCATCCTGATCAGGAAACCCTGAAAGGCATGATAGAAACAGCAGGATTTTCCAAAGTTGAATATTTTAATCTGACAGGCGGTATCGTAGCGATACACAGAGCTTACAAGCTTTAATCGAGACTATGAATTCAGACAACAGTCAAACTGTAATACTTGATAGCGCCGAAAATATAGTGAATAAAGTATTATCACTAGACGAAGAGATACTGGCGTCTTTAGCAATGTTAGCAGGGAAGGTTTTTGAAATTGATGTCCTGAATACGGATATCAGGATATTTATCCTGCCTTCGGGAAATGGGATTACGTTAGCGTCAGAACATGAAGACAAGGCAGATGTTGTGATAAGAGGAAGGCCTACGGCATTATTAGGGATGATTACCGCTGAGAAAGTTGGCGCGGGTGATATCGAAATCAGTGGCAATGTCGGTTTGGCGCAGAAGTTTCAATCAATACTAAAGAATATGGACGTTGACTGGGAGGAATACCTGTCGCACTTTGTTGGAGATATCACTGCTCACAATATGGGCAACTTTCTTAGAGGAATGAGTCGATTTGCAGTGGCGACTGGCAAAACCATTGGCCTGGATATAAGTGAATATCTTCGTTACGAAAAGGAAGTCTTACTGGATAAATCAGAACTGGATGAATTTATTCATACCGTAGACAAACTCCGAGATGATGTAGAACGGTTGCAAAAACGAGTGAACAGGCTCCAGGGAAAAGAAAACGCATGAAACTGGGAGAAATTTCGCGATTAATTACAATTCAGAAAACACTGATTCGTTACGGCCTGGACGAAATTGCTTTCGCTTCAAATGTTACGCGTTCTACGAAAATATTGTTCTATATCCTTCCATGGAACTGGTTTGGTAGAAAGCAGGGGCCAAGAGGTGAGCGATTAAGGTGTGCGTTGGAAGAGTTAGGTCCGATTTTTATCAAATTTGGACAGATTCTATCTACACGACGCGATTTTTTACCAGAAGATATTTCACTGGAATTTTCGAAACTTCAGGACAAGGTGCCGCCTTTTCCAGGCAAGCAAGCGAGACGTATTATCGAGGATGCATTTGAGAAGAAGATTGATGAAATATTTATGGAGTTTGATGAAACACCATTAGCTTCTGCATCTATTGCTCAGGTACATGCTGCAAAGATGAAAGATGGTCGGGAGATGATTGTCAAGGTAGTCAGGCCAGATGTTGAAGAAATCATCCGTCGAGATCTCGGCTTAATGTATTTCCTTGCTGATAAAGCAGAGCGTTATACGGAGGATGGAAGGCGCCTGGGGCCGGTAAATGTTATCGCGGAGTTTGAGAAGACATTATTGGGCGAACTGGATCTGATGCGCGAAGCAGCCAATGCTTCACAGTTGCGTCGCAACTTTTTAGATTCAGATAAGTTGTATGTTCCTGAAGTCGACTGGGATTTAACACATAAAAATGTCATGGTTATGGAGCGCATATCAGGCATTGCTGTCAATGATATTGACTCGCTTAAAGCAGCCGGGGTAGACCTGAAATGGTTGGCAGAGGCAGGTGTTGAAGTGTTTTTCACCGAAGTTTTACGTGATAGTTTTTTCCATGCCGATATGCACCCAGGCAATATATTTGTTTCAAGTCCGGAACCCGGCAAGCCGGCAAAAATCATGGTGGTGGATTTCGGTATTATGAGTTCGCTCAGCGAGTTTGACCAAAGATATCTCGCTGAAAATTTTATGGCCTTCCTCAATCGTGATTATCGGCGCGTCGCTGAACTACACGTCGAATCTGGATGGGTGCCTGCCGGGACACGTGTAGATGAATTTGAATTTGCAATCAGGACAGTATGTGAACCACTGTTTGACAGACCATTGAGAGAAATATCATTTGGTACAATGTTGTTGCGTTTGTTTCAGACAGCCAGACAGTTCGATATGGTGATATTGCCGCAGTTGTTGTTGTTACAAAAAACGCTGGTAAACATTGAAGGCTTGGGAAGACAACTCTATCCAGAACTGGATATATGGAAAACTGCGAGACCAATGTTTGAATACTGGATGCATGAACGCCTAGGCGTACGTGGTTTGGCAAAAGGCTTGAAGGAAAATTTACCGAGATGGCTTGATCGGTTGCCTGATCTGCCAAATAAAACTATCGACATCATCGAAAAGGTTCGTGATGGCAAGATCCAGGTGGAATTAAAGGCGACTGAGTTAGAGAAAATCAGGATTGAAATAAGACAGAGCAATCAACGTTCAGTATTAACGACAGTTGGATCTGCATTTATCATTTGTGCGGCAGTGATCTTTGGTTTGGATGGATATTCACCTGCCATGGCTGGTGGTGTTCCCTATCTGACATGGTTGTTTGGTGGAGTGGGTTTAGCGCTATTGGTATTTTCCCTACGTGAATAATTCGGAGTGAATTGTCTGATTCCACAGTCAGGAAATAATATCCATGACAATTATTAGAAAATTATTCGTGTATCACAAATACCTGTAGGCCAGGCTTTAATGAAAAACGCTTTCTTATTATCTTGAGACCATGCTTGTGTAGAATCATTGATAGCGTCTTTTTATTAAAGTAATAGAGATGTTCTGAAGGTTTGATTGCTTCCCATTCAATTAGTGATTTAGGTACACGCCAATGACCAATGTCTGGTGTCCATATTTCGATGACACCATTTTTACTGAGTACTCTTTTAAGTTCTTTAACAATTTCATTCAGATCCTGAACATGTTCGATGACATCGTACATAGTGATAATATCGAAAAAATTATCATCAAAATAATGCTCTTCGAATGTTCCCTGAAATATATTGTCCAGCCCAAATATTTCACGGGCATGTTTAACGCCAAGCTGATCAATTTCAATCCCGTAAGTTTCATAATCGGCTGATTTTGCAACTGACAAAATAAATCCTGCAGAACATCCGATATCCAGCCAGCGACCTTCCGGCATGATTTTTTTCATTTTACGAACTCTTCTTTTCGCTCTGCGTATCTTTTTGTCTTTTTTATTGATATATCCCTGGCTGTATTCCCTCGTATATCCCTTAAGAATATTTGCGTAGCTGGGTCTTGGGTTAATCATGGTCAGTGAGCATTGCTGACACTCGACAAAGGGTTCTTCATCTTTGGTAAATAGACTGGTGAAAGCCGTGCCATCACATATTGGGCACGCAATTTTATCCCAGTATTCAATTACTTTTTCGGGCATCACAGTTCATTACGAATGAAATTTATAGAGGATCATAAATATAATTTATATCAGACCGATATATCGATCCTGATGATAGTAAGTAATATGTGAATTGTAACGGCTGATTGATAGAGCTTCATTTGCCTGGGTGCTATGATCTTACCAGTGCCGTCTCTACTTCATTCCTTTTTTCCTTACCAGAGAGTACCTCAATGAGTTCAAGTGCGAAATCCATCGCTGTGCCGGGTCCCCTCGAGGTAATGACTTTTCCGTCCTTGACGATAGCCTCATCACACACTGTGGTATCGGGCAAATCAAGATCGTCAAGAAATCCGGGATAGCTTGTGGCTTTTTTACCAGCAAGTACCCCTGCATTTGCCAGTACCTTTGGAGCAGCACAGATAGCAGTGGTATATTTGTCATCGTTCGCCATTCTCTTGATAACTGATCTTATTCGTTCATCGTTATCCAGATGATCTGCGCCAGGTAAACCACCCGGTAGAACGATCATGTCGTAATTATTTTTCAATGCTGACTCCAGGTCAGTATCCGGGATAATTTTTACACCACGGCTTGCGGTCACACTGCCAACATCTAGACCTGCTGATGTGACTTCTATTCCTGCACGTCTCAATAAATCGATGATAGTAATAGCCTCCAGTTCTTCACAACCCTGCGCCAAAGGGACTAATACGTGAGGGACTAATTCTTTTGGCATAAAATCCTCGTTTAATTTTTAATAATGACCAGGCCCTTTAACACATTCAAGGCCTCATAAAGTTCGTAATCTCTTGTAGAAAGCGGCAATACTTCCTCTTCAGATGCATCTTTCTCCAGTTCTTCATCCCCCTCAGTCACCGGTGCTTCTTCTTGTCCATTTTCCAGGTGACCCTTGAGGTCAGATTCCTTCACGCGAGGATCGAATGCATCTTCAATCCTGGAAATTATTACTTTGTCTATGATGATATCAGGTATCACGCCGGATGCCTGAATTGAGCGACCATTGGGTGTGTAATATCTGGCTGTGGTTAGTTTTAGTGCTGCATTATTATTCATAGGCAAGATTGTTTGCACGGATCCTTTACCAAAGGTTTTTTCACCCATGATAATGCCACGCCCATGATCCTGTAGTGCACCCGCAACAATCTCTGATGCAGATGCTGAACCGGCATTGACGAGAACAATCAGTGGTACATCTGGAAGTTTAGCGTTGGGTTTGGCATTAAATTTTAATTTTGAGTCTTTTATGCGGCCTTCCGTGTACACAATCAATCCCTTGTTAATGAACATATCTGTAACGCCGACTGCAGCATTTAAAATGCCACCTGGATTATTTCTGAGATCAAGAATAATCCCTTTAAGCTGATTATTATTGTCTTGCTTCAGTTGATCGATTTCCTTACGTAGGCCTTCAACGGTGTGTGACTGAAAGCTCGAAATACGGAGATAGCCAAAGCCGGGTTCCAATATTTCGGATCTGACACTCTTAACCTTGATAACATCTCTGATTATTGTGAAGACCAGGGGTTTTTCCTCATTTTCACGAATGACTGTTAGTATGATTGCGTCACCAGGTTTACCGCGCATGAGGTCAACTGCTTCATTCAATGACATGCCTTTAACGGGTTTCTCGTCCAGTTTAATGATTAGATCACCAGCCTTGATCCCAGCTTTGTGTGCGGGTGTATCATCTATGGGAGAGATGACTTTTATAAAACCATTTTCCATTCCCACTTCAATACCAAGTCCTCCAAACTCACCAGAAGTTCCTTCTCTCAAATCATTGTAGGATTCCCCATCAAGATAGGTCGAGTGAGGATCTAGTCCTTCCAACATGCCACGGACGGCATTCTCAAGTAGCTCCTTGTCATCTACCGGCTCAACATAATCACTTTTTATTTTTGCAAAAATTTCAGTAAAGGTTCGTAGCTCATCTAATGGGAGTGCCTCTATTTCTGGCGATTCAGCTTCACCAATTACAATTTGAGCTCCAAGCAATAGAAGCAACAGGCAAATAAAAAGATAACGAAAGGCATTATACATTTTGTTCTCCGTGCCTCATTCAAGTGGTTTGAGGCTGGTTGGGGTTTCCATTTTTTTAATTGTTTATTGATCCGTTAGTCATAATTACATAGTTATCGTTCAACGTATTTCACGCACAGCATACAGGTGACGACCGTTTAGTGACAAGAAAATGATACGCGGTGATGCATTCTAATTTACGTTAGCTTACGCTAATTTCTGCACCATTTGGCAGGATTTACCGGGCTACCATTATTTCTTATTTCAAAATAGACACCAGAACGAAGCTGACCTCCACTGTCACCCGCAAGGGCGATTACTTCACCAGGGAGCACCCAGTCTCCGGTATTTTTCAATAAGCTTTGATTGTAACCATAGAGGCTCATATAACTGTCACCGTGATCAATGATGATAAGTAGACCCAGGTTTCGAAACCAGTCTGCAAAAACGACTTGCCCGCCACTAACAGCCTGGACCTCTACGCCGATTTTGGCATCAATAATCACCCCGTGCCATTTTAACTTCGCTCCTCGTTTGTAGCTGCCAAATCGAGTGACTAATTTACCTTCAACTGGCCAATCGAGCTTACCTTTGAGACTGTTGAAGGGTGGGATGTCTTCAAAAACTGCTACGCTTCCCTGATTTTCCCTGGCCTGTTTCTCACTGAGTTTTTCCAGCAGGCTTTTAGTTTCCTGCTCCTGTTGCTGTAATGTCTGTAACTCAAGCCCCTGTTCTTCTAGTTGATTCAACAGTTTTGAAAGAATGACATTCCTTTCATTTCTTGATTTATCAATTTCCTTGTTCTTTGTAAGCAGTGTTTGTTTAAGCTTTAGTAAAGCATCATTTTCACGATTGATGTTATTTTCCAGTTGTGTAATAGCTTCGATTTCAATGTTGACCGAATGAATTTGCCGAGCTCTTGTCTGATTATGGTAATCATAATAGGCAAGTACTCGACCAACCCGGGCTGGGTCTTCCTGATTCAGTAATAGTTTAAAATAGTCATTTTTGCCGATCATATAAGCGGAGCGTATCTGTTGAGCGAGTGCCGACTTCTGTTCTGTTAGTACTTTTTCGTGGGATGATTTTTTGCCTTCTAGCTCATCAAGGCGTTTGTTTCGTTGTCGCAACTGCTTTTCTATTTCTCTGATATTCAAGGCGATATTGCCTGCAGATGTCTCATTCTTTTTTAATTCCGTTTGTAAGGTATTTGTCTCAAGACGTGTTTTTTCCATGCTGGTTTTGACATCTTCAATCTTGCCGCGTACAGAATCCAGTTGTGCGGATTTTTCTATGAGATCTTCGGCATAAAGAAGTTGGCTAATGAGGAAAACCGAGACAAGCCCAAGCCCGGTAAATTTTTGCAGGTAACGATGATGGATGCCTCGTGAGAATTTGCAGGATGTTGATGAGGTGATCATCTTATTTTCAGTAAGGGTTTTCCAGTCATTTCTTGAGGGGTTTCAAGGCCCATTAAAGACAACATAGTGGGTGCGATGTCCGCAAGTGATCCTGATATGCTCGGTATCACCTCAGCATCCCGACCAATATAGACAAGTGGTACCAGATTTGTGGTGTGTGCAGTGTGTTGATCAGATTTTATTTTCTCGGTGGCAAAAGCCTTCATTTGTTCAGCATTACCATGGTCAGCGGTGATTAATATCTGAACATTTGTCTGTTTCGCTGCTTCGACGACTTTTCCCAGGCAGGTGTCTATCGTTTCAATCGCTTTAATGGTCGCCTGGAAATCCCCTGTATGTCCCACCATGTCGGCATTGGCATAATTGCAAATAATGGCGTCATATTTGTCACTCTGCATCGCCTCGATCAGTTTTTCAGTGATTTCTAATGCACTCATTTTCGGTTGCATATTATATGTACGAACGTGCGGTGAGGGCACCAATATACGATCTTCGCCAGCAAATGCCTGTTCTTCGCCACCGTTAAAGAAAAAAGTGACATGCGCATATTTTTCAGTTTCAGCGATGCGACACTGTTTAAGGCCAAGTTCAGAAATATAATGACCAAAGACATTGTCCAGACTCTTTGGGGGGAAAGCGACAGGAAACTCATAATTTGCCTTGTATTCAGTCAAGCTGATAAATGCAGCAAGTTTGGGAATATTTTCTCTTGGGAAACTTTGAAAATCTTCCTTAGTGAAGGCGCGAGCCAGTTGTCTTGCCCTGTCCGCACGATAATTTGCAAAAACAATAACATCTCCATTTTCCACCTGAACGGGAGGTTCACCGCTCTTGGTGATGGCCGTCGCTCTGACAAATTCGTCTGTCTCACCTCTGGCATAAGCCATATCTACAGCAATAAACGGGTCATCTGATCGGTAGTCAGCCTTACCTTGGCTAATCAGATCATATGCCTGCTGGGTTCGTTCCCAACGTTTATTCCTGTCCATGGCATAGAACCTGCCGATGATACTGGCAAATTTACCACTCCCCAATTCCTTCATTTTTAACTGGGCAAGATGAATATTTTCTTCTGCGCTTTTGGGTGGGGTGTCCCGGCCATCAAGAAACGCATGTAGATAAATTTTTTCAACGCCACATTGCATCGCCAGTTCCAATAGTCTGAACATATGATCTTGATGACTGTGTACACCTCCAGGCGAGAGTAATCCCAGAATGTGTACAGCTTTATTCTTGTGTGATGCGAGATTAAAGGCATCATTGAGGGGTTCATTTTTGTAAAAAGAACCATCCTTGATGGCCCGTGTAATTCTTGAGAATTCCTGGTCGACTAAACGACCAGAGCCAATGGTCATATGTCCCACTTCTGAATTGCCCATCTGGTGTGCGGGTAGACCCACATCTGTTCCCGAAGCCTGGATCAAAGTGTGTGGACATTCTGCCCACAATTTTTCCCAAACAGGGTTTTTTGCACTGTAGATTGCGTTATAGACGGTATTATCTGTGTATCCCCAACCGTCCAGAATAATCAGGATGAGAGGTTTGATTGACTGCTGCATTTACAGATTTTTTCGCTTCGTATTACTTAACATCGTAAATTATGGGTAAGCACAGTGCTAAATATAGCCACGGATCTGGAAGGAAGTTCACGGCAGCGTTTCAAGAGAGACAAGGGCACACGATAGGTCACGATTAGTTCGTTGAATTTCAGTTCAATTTAGTCTCATGGCGGCTCATTGGCGAGAATTCTAGCATACAAAAGTTAGATACAGATATATGGTCTGAAGATAGATCCATGATGATCGTGATGTATCGCTGATTTTCTGGATTCTTCTTCAGGGCAGGTGTTTGTTATCCGCGGGATATAAAGTATTATGCACGCCTCTTTATCAGCATCATCATGAAATAAAGCTAAAATATTATGGAAAAACTTCCGGAGTTTATTGCCAATCATTTATTCCTGGTTTCCTTACTTGTAGCGATCTCCTCGCTTTTACTCTGGAATATTTTTGCTGGAAGCATCGGCGCAGCCCAAGTCGTGCCCGCTGAAGTCACACGTCTGATTAATCATGAAAATGCAGAAGTTCTGGATCTACGTAGCGCTGAAGAATTTGAAAGAGGACACATTATAAATTCTGTTAATCTTGCTGCGGCGACACTTGAAGAGAAACAAAAGGAACTGGAAAAATACAAGGATAAAACAGTGATTCTCTGTTGTAATCAGGGACAGGAATCGATACGTGCCGCACGAATTTTAAAAATGAAGGGCCTTGAAAAACTTTATTGCCTGAAGGGAGGTATTACCGCGTGGCAGAATGCCAAATTGCCCTTGACGAAAAACACTTGATACTCGCGAAGAACAGAAACTGGAGTTATTGTTATGGCTGAAGAAGATATAGGCGCGGAAGAAGCACTGTCTGGCCAGTTTTCACCCCAAAAAATTTATGTAAAAGATTTGTCTTTTGAAACACCGAACTCCCCTGATATCTTTAAAGAAGAATGGAGTCCTGGGGTGAATATGAATCTGAGTAGTGACGCTAATCCGATAGACGATAAGCTTTATGAGGTTGTCTTAACAGTCACAGTGACCGTTACGATGGGAGAAAAAACTGCTTATCTGGTCGAAGCGTGTCAAGCAGGTATTTTTCACATCGATGGGTTCCCTGAAGAAATTATTGCTCGGATGGTTGCAACTATTTGTCCCAATATTCTTTTTCCATTTGCACGTGAACTTGTCTCCGATCTGGTCACCCGCGGCGGATTTCCGCAATTATTACTTGCACCTGTCAATTTTGAAGCCTTGTATCAACAACAAAATCCTGCTTTATCAGCCGAAGTAGAAACGAAACATTAACCAGAAACATTAACGTGAGGAACACAGTGAGCACGTTCTTGAATTTGAAAATACAAGCAGGTAGATAATGCAAAAACCTGTACTTATTGTCGGCGCAGGTTCATGGGGGACTGCCCTGGCGATAGTTTTGGCTGGCAATGG
>CAZDFI010000086.1:8318-10307 GCA_964504725.1 uncultured Enterobacteriaceae bacterium | reverse complement strand
GTCAGCCCATTAATGAAACTGGTGCCACGCGGTGATACCACCGTTGTTGACGCCTACCTTTCGCCTATCCTTAAATCTTATGTTAAGCAGGTCGCTTCTGAACTTGGTGGCTTAAGCGAACACGGCGGCAGACTGATGTTTATGCGCTCCAGCGGTGGTCTGACCAATGCGAATTTCTTCCAGGGAAAGGATGCCATTCTGTCCGGCCCTGCGGGTGGTGTGGTTGGCATGGCCAGGGTCTGCGAGTCTGCGGGTTTTAACAACATCATTGGCTTTGATATGGGTGGTACTTCCACCGACGTCAGTCATTACAGCGGCGAGTTTGAAAGGACTTTTGAAACTCATGTGGCCGGAGTCAGGCTGCGAGCGCCAATGATGCTGATTCATACCGTTGCGGCGGGCGGCGGTTCTGTCCTTCATTTTGATGGCGCACGTTACCGTGTCGGGCCCGATTCAGCCGGCGCACAGCCGGGCCCTGCGTGCTATAGAAATGGTGGTCCACTGACCATCACCGACTGCAATGTCATGCTTGGAAAACTGCAGCCGGATCTGTTCCCTAAAGTTTTTGGCCCGGATGCCGATCAAGCACTGGATCGGGACACCGTGACGGCGAAATTTCATGATCTCAGCAATCGTATCGAGCAAGACACCGGCAACAGACAGCAGCCTGAAGCGGTAGCGGCAGGTTTCTTATCCGTTGCTGTGGAGAACATGGCTAATGCTATCAAGAAAATTTCTGTGCAGCGTGGCTACGATATATCTGAATATACTTTATGTTGTTTCGGTGGCGCTGCTGGTCAGCATGCGTGTTTGGTGGCCGACGCTTTGGCAATGAAACGCATTTTTGTTCATCCTTATGCGGGCGTACTATCCGCTTATGGTATGGGGCTGGCCGACACCGTGGTGCACCGACAACAGGCGGTGGAAGCGGTCCTGGACAAGCAATTGCTGGATGAACTTGATGTGCTGCTGGATCAATTGCAGCAACACGGCATCGATGAACTAGAACAGCAAGGTGAAGACTGTTCCAACCTGGCTTTCAAACGACTGCTGCATATACGCTACCAGGGGTCGGATACGGCACTGCCTGTACCTTATATGACACTGGCTAAGGTACGCACTCAGTTTGAGTCATCTCACCAGATGCGATTCGGGTTTACCTCTCCCGAAAAAGACATCATCGTTGAATCATTAGAGGTAGAAGTGATCTCCGCAGCCCTGCCTTCAACAGCCGGGCCTTCAACCATTGTCAACAAAACCAACAGTGCCGCTAACAACAGTCACGCCGAAGCGGTGAAGGATTGCTATATGGATAATCAATGGCAAGCAACGCCATTTTACCAACGCCAATCCCTGGTGTGTGATGAGTGGATTGATGGGCCTGCAGTTATTCTCGATCCGACCAGTACGATAGTGATTGAACCAGGGTGGAGGACTAAATTAACCGCCGAAAATAATCTGTTGCTTGAGCGCTATATTGAAAGAAAAGGGACTGTGGCTATTGGTACTGATGTGGATCCTGTCATGTTGGAGATCTTCAACAACTTGTTTATGTCCATTGCTGAACAAATGGGTTTTGTGCTCGCGAATACTGCGACATCGGTAAACATCAAGGAAAGACTGGATTTCTCTTGCGCCATTTTTGATCCCACTGGTAGCTTGGTCGCCAACGCGCCGCATATACCGGTGCATCTCGGTTCCATGAGTGAAAGCGTGAAGACGGTGATTCGTGATCATGGCGGGGATATGTCTGCGGGCGATGTCTACATTATGAACGCGCCTTATAACGGCGGCACACACCTTCCAGACATTACCATTATTAAGCCTGTGTTCGAAGAGCAGGGCAAACTTCTATTTTATGTCGCATCCCGTGGACACCATGCCGATATTGGCGGCACAACGCCGGGATCTGCACCGGCCGATTCAAGCAGTATTGAGGAAGAAGGGGTGATTATCGACAACTTCAAACTTGTTGAAAATAATCATTTT
>CAZDFI010000086.1:6626-8308 GCA_964504725.1 uncultured Enterobacteriaceae bacterium | reverse complement strand
CAGGAAATACACGATCTGTTGACCAGGGGCCGCTGGCCAGCGCGCAATCCGGCGATGAACATTGCCGATTTTAAAGCCCAGTTGGCCGCCTGTGAAAAAGGCGCCCAGGAACTGAGCAAGATGACGGACTACTACGGAGTGGAAACTGTGCATGCCTATATGAGGCATGTGCAGGACAATGCTGAAGCGTCCGTTCGCAGCGTATTGAGTGTGCTAAGGAATGGGAAATTCACTTACAAAATGGATGATGGAAACCAGATCTCTGTCGCAATTAAAGTCGATCAGGAAAATCGTAAAGCCATTGTCGATTTCACAGGAACCAGCCCTGAACACCCTGGCAATTTCAATGCACCAACTGCAGTGGTTAAAGCTGCTGTATTGTATGTGTTTCGCTGCCTTGTGCATGACGATATTCCACTGAATGAAGGCTGCCTTAAACCCCTAGAGATCATTATTCCAGAGCGATCCATGATCAGCCCTGTTTATCCTGCAGCAGTTTTCGCCGGAAATGTTGAGACATCCCAATACCTGGTCGATACCTTGTTTGGTGCGCTTGGCGTGGTCGCTGCTTCCCAGGGGACCATGAATAACTTCATCTGGGGTAATGATGAACATCAGTATTACGAAACCATTTGTGGTGGTACCGGTGCAGGCAATGACCATGATGGTATTGACGCCGTTCATAGCCATATGACTAACTCAAGATTGACTGATCCGGAAGTGTTGGAATGGCGTTTCCCGGTGATTCTGCAATCATTTGAAATTAGAACGGACTCGGGAGGTGAAGGACAATATCGCGGTGGTAACGGGGTCATTCGAAAAGTAAAATTCCTGGAAAATATGACTGCCAATATCATTTCTAGTCATCGACAGATCCCGCCCTATGGTCTTGCTGGAGGTGGTCCTGGTCGCGTGGGAAACAACCGGGTCGAGCATACCGATGGGTCTGTTACTAAATTATCAGGAACAGATCAGATAGAGCTAAAACAAGCAGATGTTTTTGTGATTGAGACGCCAGGCGGGGGAGGATATGGGGCCATAGATAAACAATCATAAATATTATATTTAAATTAAAGATAAATGTGTTGCCCGCTTAGTAATTCAAATATCTCATGCTCCGGTGCTTTAACGTCCAGTTGTTCATCGCTTACATTAGCAATTTCATGACCAAAGTTTTTTAATTTCTCGACATAGAATTCTATCGGTGGTGCTTCCTCCTCGGGCAGGCGGTCTGCGGTGCGGTGAAAATCGTGCAATATATCAAGGGTTAACGTCAGGAATCCCGTTTCCCGGTTGTATTCACTCATGTTATTTCCTTTCGACAAAATAAATTAATGTTTAGCAATATTAGACGGTTTCTATTGCTTATACTTGATTAAGATAAATTTGTATTATTTTGAGGGTTTTGAGATGAAAGCAACTGCGGAATTACAGGTTGTCCCGCTTTGCAGCAGTGTTTCCGTCAGGAAAGAGGTATTACGTGTTGTTGAACTGCTTAAGGGCGATAACTTCATTATCGAGACCCATGCTTCGGGGACTAATATTGAGGGGGAACTATCGGATATCCTCGCGGCTGTTGAGCAAATTCATGAAACTCTGCACAAGGAGGGCAGTGTGCGTCTTTTAAGTTATCTGAAACTGGAAACCCGCACCGACAAGACGCCGACATTGGCAGGCAAGCG
>CAZDFI010000086.1:0-6616 GCA_964504725.1 uncultured Enterobacteriaceae bacterium | reverse complement strand
GCAAGCGGCTATAGAGGAGATAGTCCTTCATATGAAGATTAGGGATCCATACACTGAACCACATCTGATTGTGATGGCGATATTGACCGGGAAAAGGGGGCGGAGTGATTTAAATTTAATCATTCCGCCCCCTTTTTAGCCGAGTTGGCGCTTACTACTGCCGCTTGTTTCAACCGTTAATCAACTTTGCGTCTCGTGGTTATAAACCCACAACGTTTACAGTGTACCTTCTCAACACTGCCACTCTCTCCAAAACCGAAAGTAACACTGATTACTTCATAATCGTGAAATCCTAACCAGCAACATAACTTGCCAAACATGATGCTCCGTTTGTATATTCTATTTTTAACAAAGCATAGCAAAAAAAAACCCTCCGAAGGGCGATAAATGGAGTCATGATCAGGTGTTAATTTCCTATACTTAAAAATATAGAAATAGCGGTGCTGTTTTCAACGCTATGATAGAACCATTTAACCTAGAAACCGCAGTTGGATCGCGAGCGGTCATCTGGGGTTTCTAGGTTCAACTGAGGGAAGTAACTATGGCAACATTTATCGCTTTAATGAACTTTACTGATCAAGGTATTAGGAATATCAAGGAGTCACCAGACCGTTATGAAAAATTCAAGTCGATGGCTGGAGAGCAAGGAGTGACATTTAAGGATGTCTATTGGACCGTGGGACAATACGACATGGTATTGATTCTTGAGGGGGCCGATGAAGCTGTTACTACTGGACTATTAAAGTTAGGCTCGCTTGGAAATGTACGATCACAAACATTGCGTGGCTTTTCTGCTGAAGAGATGAAGGGCATTGTTAGCAATATGTCCTAACTAAAAACTTCCAGCCGAAGCTGGGAGTGATACAGGTAACTTCCAGATTCTGAAGGTGTATATCCTTCACTAATAACTATTATTGGTCGCTCTTGCTGGATTGAATAGCTTAATGCAAAGTAAATCGTATCTTTATATCTTTATCATTTTCATTACTGGTGTATGCCTGACGAATATGACATTAGCTGAAATGACATCAACACAAGATCCCATCACCTTGTTTATGGCGGGTGATGTCATGACCGGGCGGGGTATTGATCAAGTGTTGCCTTATCCTGGTGATCCCCGCTTATATGAGCCGTACGTCAAAGATGCAAATGATTATGTTGTGTTGGCAGAAGTCGTTAATGGTCCGATTCAAAAACCTGTTCAATGTCACTATATTTGGGGTGATGCACTTGAGGTGTTGGAACAAATAGCGCCCGATATGCGACTCATTAACCTGGAAACCAGTATCACCACCAGTCATGAATACTGGCCGGATAAGGGAATACATTACAAGATGCATCCAAAAAATGTTTCTTGCCTAAAAGAGGCCAGGATTGATTACTGTTCTCTTGCGAATAACCACTTGCTTGATTGGGGCTATCCTGGACTCACGGAGACACTAGATTCATTAAAGGGTGTCAACATAAAGTTTTCGGGCGCGGGAGAGAATCTGCGGGAAGTAGAACAGCCTGCGATCATAAGCGTTGAAGGTAAAGGAAGAGTCATTGTGTTTTCCTATGGCTTCAGTTCAAGTGGCATTCCATCCAGTTGGGCGGCTAAAAAAGACAGACCGGGTGTTAACCTTTTACATAGTTTGTCTGGTAGAACCGTACGACATGTTAAAGAACAAATCGATAAAATAAAACAAGCCGGTGATATTGTTATTGCCTCAATTCATTGGGGAAGTAACTGGGGATATACTGTTCTTCAGGGTCACATTGATTTTGCCCATCGACTTATTGATGATGCAGGTGTTGATATCATCCATGGGCATTCATCACACCATGCAAGACCGCTGGAAGTGTATAAGGGCAAGCTAATTATTTATGGTAGTGGTGATTTTATTAATGACTATGAAGGCATCAGCGGGCATGATGAATACAGGGATGATTTGGTATTAATGTATTTTGCCAGTATTGATCCCATCTCCGGCAAACTCGTTCAATTACAAATGATACCCCTGCAAATCGAAAAATTCAGACTGAACAGGGCATCTAAAAAAGATATAGTCTGGCTGAAAGATATGTTTAACAGGGAGAGTAAAGCCTTAGGGACCCGGATTCAGTTAAGCGAAGATAATGTTTTAACAATACATTAAATTAATGAGTCAATTATGATTTATAAAGTTCAGGCCAGATACATTGAAGATAAAGCGGGTGAATTTTTTCAAAAGCTGACCGATGGTACGATTGCCAAGCAAGAGCCTGATGGTGCTGAGATTGTTGCAAGCATGAAGAAAGCAAAAATTGTGGGGGAAGGCATAATCGAATGGTATGAAACCTGTTATTGCGATACGCCACTTAAACACGAAAGGGAAACTGTTTATGATTTGTATTTGAACGATATCACAACTGAACTGGTGGATGCCAAGGGAGAAACTAAAGGCGAGTCTTTTTGGAATTACCTTCGGTAACTGGTGAGGACGGGGATGTTTGCTGGTAGAACTTGGCGTCGATGCTGAGACTGCAATTCAACGCATAAGAGCAGCTCGCCCCGGGTCGATTCAAACTGATATACAGGAAACCTATGTGCGTTCATGTAAAACTGTTATTACCGAAGAGGAATAAGTACTAGACTATACGTGGACATCGTGTTTTTAACCTGACTTATCATGTTTGCTAATAGACTAACCGTAGATCTAAATCCTGACTTTGTCTTGCAAGACTTTGAGCCAGCGTATATGCAGGCATATCGACGGGGGGAACTGCAAGAACGGGCTGAGCTGGCATTAAAGGAGCTGGAGGATTGTTGTGTCTGCCCACGTAATTGTCACGTGAATCGTCTGCTGGATGAGAAACGGGTTTGCAATACCGGGCGCTATGCTGTTGTCAGCAGTGCCTTTGCCCATTTCGGTGAAGAGAATTGTTTGCGTGGCTGGAATGGTTCCGGCACGATCTTTTTCGGCTTGTGTAATCTGCGTTGCGTGTTTTGTCAGAACTGGGATATTTCACAACAACATTCAGGCAAACAATGTAATGCGGAAGTGATAGCCGACCTGATGTTGGCGATGCAGCAGCGCGGCTGTCACAATATTAATTTTGTCACCCCTGAGCATGTGGCGCCACAGGTGGTTGAGGCCATTGCCGTAGCCGTTCCCAGGGGGCTGCGTCTGCCCATTGTCTATAACACCAGTGCCTACGATGCCCTGGCTTCGCTGAAATTAATGGATGGCCTGGTGGATATCTATATGCCGGACTTCAAGTTCTGGCACAAGGAAAGTGCCCGACAATATGCCAAAGCGAAAGACTATCCGGAACGGGCACGTCAGGCGATCAAGGAGATGCATCGGCAGGTGGGGGTGCTGAAACTGGGAACAGACGGGCTGGCAAAACGGGGTGTGTTGGTACGGCACCTGGTTATGCCGGGACTGACGGATGAGGCCGCGCACATCTTTAACTGGCTGGCGGAAGAATTGTCACCGGATACCTATGTTAATGTCATGAGCCAGTATCGGCCACAATTCCAAGTGGGTTATGCGGACAAAAAGGGAAAGTATCAGGGCATCAACCGGGCGCCATCTACGGGGGAGATGCAAGCGGCCCGGGGGGCGGCATTTAAAGCGGGGTTGCATCGGTTGGATGAGAGATAAAAGGACGCGGGGGCGAACGTGCCGCAATTAAACTAATTATTCCACGTTTTTAATACTTTTCCGTGCTTCTTAAATCAAGACGTATTGCGCCACGCCGCCGGATCTAAGTTATAGAATCTTCTAAATTGTTGATATAGATCGGGAAGTTTATTCTTCATCTGCAACGGTTTTTCGAAAAAGGATTCTGTCGCCACTGCAAAAAATTCTGATGGTGAGACTGCACCGTATGCATCTATCACTGAATTAGTTCCACGATCTACTCTAATCAGTAGTGAATCAAATTCCTTACTTAGTACTTCTGCCCATTCTGCGTAGTGGGAACTATCCCGAAGAACAGGGAGACCGTTCATAATTTCATTTTCTTCATCCAGCTTATGGGCGAATTCATGTAGTACAACGTTGTGGCCGTCACTATTGTTTAGTGAGCCACGCATCACATCTGCCCACGACAGAACGACTGGCCCACGGTACCAGGATTCACCGGCCCTAACACTTTCTTCGTGAACAACAACTAGTCCATCGCTTTTGACTTCCCTTGATACATAGGTGTCAGGGTATATTAGAATTGTTGTAAACTTCGGAAAGCAGCGTTTATCACGTTTAAGCAGAAGGATACATGCATTGCCGGCAATTGTTATCCGGATCTCGTTTGAAATCTGTAATCCGGCGCATCCAATGAATTCCTTTTCGTCCAGAAAAATATTTATCCGTCCATGAAGTTCTTTCCTAAGATTTTGTGGTAGCAGCGAATATATTGAGACGTTATTTTCCAGGATCTGAATCCAGTCAGGTGGTAGTGGTTTTAAGAAAAGATTATTTCGACGGGATCGTTGTAATTGCAAGCGTATCACCCACACTAGAAAGGCTGCAAAGATTAATCCGAAAAAGATAAAGATGGACAATTCTAAAGATTACCTAAGATGCTAAGAACGTTAATTTAATTTCATCACAAACGAGAATAGCAATTCCTTGTACGTTTCATCTATTTGTAAAAATTCAAGTCTTATAGATTAAAGGAGTCAGAGAACCTTTAGAACCACTAAAAGGGAAATACGTTAAAATAAAGGGGTCAGGTCGATACCAGCGTAAGGCATCGAATTTTTGTTAATATTTGTTTCCATAGTTATGTTTACATTTTTTGAAAAACTGATTAAGCCTTTTCCTCCAGAAGAGCCGAAACAGCCCCCGGAAGGGTTGTATGCATTCTGTCGTCACTACACAAGAGGCATTGAACCGCATCTGATCGTGATGGCGATATTGACCGGGCTGATTGCTATTATGGAAGTTTCGTTATTTGCATTCCTTGGCAAATTAGTGGATTGGTTGACGGTCAGTGATCCCGCTACTTTTTTGCAAGACGAGGGGAGTAAATTGTTGTGGTGGGGATTGATGGTGGTGGTTGCCTTACCGTTAACTGTGTTTCTGCATTCCCTGGTGGTCCATCAAACCTTGCTTGGCAATTATCCAATGTCTATCCGTTGGCAGGCACATCGTTATTTACTTGGGCAGAGTCTGTCTTTTTTTCAGGATGAGTTTGCCGGCCGTATTGCGACCAAGGTGATGCAATCCTCTTTGGCAATACGCGAGGCCGTGTTAAAACTATTGGATGTGTTGTTGTATGTCGCTGTGTATTTCGGCGGCATTGTGGTTGTCGTTGCCAGTTCGGACACACGTTTGGTGTCGCCGCTGGTTGTCTGGCTTGTCATTTACGTGTTAATTACTTTTTATTTCGTTCCGCGCCTGAAATCCATTGCATCAAAGCAAGCTGACGCACGTTCCGCCATGACGGGCCGCATTGTTGATACATATACCAACATCATGACGGTAAAATTATTTTCACATGCCAAGCGTGAGGCCGGTTATGCGCAAGACAGCATGCAGCCTTTCCTGGATACCGTACACAAACAAATGCGCCTGGTGACGGGTTTTGTAATTTCCGTTTGGATCGTTAATGCATTGTTGATCCTTGCTGTGACAGGATTATCGATCCGTTTCTGGATGCAAGATGCAGTGACGACTGGCGCGATTGCAGCTACTGTTGGTTTGGTGTTGCGATTGTTTGGTATGTCGCAGTGGATCATGTGGGAAGTTTCTGCATTGTTTGAAAATATTGGCACGGTGAAAGATGGTATGAACACTATTGCCAGGCCGTACACGGTGCTGGATGCACCCTCGGCCAAACCCTTGAAAGTTATGGCGGGTAACATCGTGTTTGATCAGATCTGTTTTCATTATGGTAAAGGCAGTGGTCTGTTTGACGCGTTATCATTAACGATTAATCCCGGTGAGAAAGTCGGTCTGATTGGTCGCTCTGGCGCGGGTAAGTCAACCATGGTTAATTTACTTTTGCGTTTTTATGATATCGAAGGCGGACGCATTTTGGTCGATGGACAAGATATTGCACAAATCACCCAGGAAAGTCTGCGCGAACAAATCGGTGTGGTCACCCAGGATACTTCATTACTACATCGATCAGTTCGGGAAAATATTATGTATGGTCGACCCGATGCGACGGAAGAGATGATGTTGGATGCTGCCCAACAGGCCAGGGCACACGAGTTTATTCCGGAGTTAAGTGATGTGCATGGTCAGCAAGGGTACGATGCGCAAGTTGGTGAACGTGGAGTCAAACTATCCGGTGGGCAACGCCAACGTATTGCGATCGCACGCGTATTACTTAAAGATGCACCGATCTTGATCCTGGATGAAGCGACTTCCGCTTTGGATTCTGAAATTGAAGCTGCGATCAGGGGCAACCTCTATAAACTCATGCGTGGTAAAACCGTGATCGCGATTGCGCATCGTTTATCGACGATTGCGGCGATGGATCGATTGGTGGTATTGGATGAAGGACGCATTATTGAAGAAGGAACGCATACAGCACTGGTTGCTAAAAACGGACTTTATGCACAACTTTGGGGACATCAGTCTGGAGGTTTCCTTGGTGAGGATGTCGCTTAGATAAGAAATCTTAATAGAAGGCCAAT
>CAZDFI010000085.1:0-10584 GCA_964504725.1 uncultured Enterobacteriaceae bacterium | reverse complement strand
TTCAATAGCAATTAAATGAGGTCGATATGAGCGAAAAAATTAATGACACAGCTTTGAAGGCACTAAAGATTGCCTTTAGCTACATGCCCAAAGCAATAGAAGTGACCAAATATGAATATGGCGATCGCTACCAAAAAGTGCTTGAGCATATTGAAACAGTCAAAGAAACCTTACTCATCAACGATGTGGATCCCGAGGAAGTATATGGCGAGATAAATCCCGAAAATACACCTAATTCGACCTATTAATAAATTAGTAGTATTCGAGATCACTGTAGATGAAATCAAATTCGGTAGGCAATACAGAAGTTTCAGCATACTTAGCTCTTAAAGAAATGTGGTATGACGTTTCTAAAAATAAGGGTCATAGCTTTGTTAAAATAATTCGTATCCCTACTCATAACAAGGTGCTCAAAGTTGACGCCGCAAAAAGCCACGCGCATTATTTAAACGTTAGGTAACAAAAAATGCCTACAAGCCAGAAAACACAACAAATAGTTGCATCCTTTCAAAGGAATAGTGCTGAGGAAATAGGCTCATATTCAATTGAAGATCTTGAGGCTGCTCTTGATGATCTTGAATGGCGCGATGAAGGTATACAAAGATCAATAAATAGAAGAATAGACAAGTTAACAACAGATTCGTCAAAGAGTTATCAAAGTATAGTAAGAGCTATTGGTTACATTGTCGCATTAGCTGTCGGAATAATCGTGATTTGGTCTGGTGCAAGATATTTGTAGTTACCTAACAAATCGCTCAAGTAACGGGACGCGCGAAAAGCCGCGCGCCCCTTAGCTTAAACGTTGCAGCTGAACGTCCGCTTTCAGTATTAAGCGGACATTCGTTTATATTTTATGACTGATACATCTTAAGTCTGATCTACTACAAATAAATTGTACACCAAGCACCGCTTCTATGGCGGGGGTTTTTATTTATAGTATCGTGAGCCCAGTCACTATAAATCTTTAAATATAGAGACTGTTGTTTTTAAGTGGATTAGCTCAGCTATTTTCTATAGGCTTTGATGATACATCCGCGGATGTTGATTGCAACATCAAAGAGGAAAATAAAATGCAAAAATTTGATCTGAAATATTCTATCGTACGATTTTTATGTACATTGATCTCATGCCTTATCTATACGAATTTGTCAGCTGAAGGGACAAATTCGACAGACCCTGCTATTGAAGGTTATAGCCCTGTTTCTTATTTCACAAAGAATACCGCTGAAAAGGGCAGCCCTGACTATCAGGTAACTAACAATGGTCAGGTTTATTACCTGGTTTCAGCGGAGCAAGTGGATCTGTTCAATGCAAATCCAGAAAAATATAAGCCTCGATTTGCAGCTTTCTGTCCCTATAGCCTGGCTCTGGGTAAAAGGGTTCCTATTGATCCCACAATTTTCAAGATTGTCGCGGGTAACTTATTGTTGTTTCATAAGACCGAAGACATTAATGGGTTAACGCTTTGGAACAATGCGGATAACGAGGCAGAACTGCTTGATAGGGCAAATCAAGAGTTTTTACGGATAAGATTTCACTGAAATCACCCAAATATGGGATATTTGACCCCCTTGAATGATTCTAGATGAACGTCCACTTTCCAGCGTAAGCGGTAACACAGAGAAGCAAGATTTATATGCTAGAATCGACCCAAAGCAGCAGGTTCGTATAATCTGATTTAGCTTCCACTAACCAGCGAAAGCGGACATAAGGCTATTCAAACGGTTCCGCTCTATCTTCGCGTATATTACATAGGTGTTTATCACATTAGCCTGTTTATCGCAAAGTAATTTAATCCTATTATGCTCACCACTTACTACAAACAGGTGAAAACCGACGGAGGAAACAACAATGAATACTAATTCAAAGACTGTATTAATCACAGGTGGTTCCAGTGGCATCGGGCTGGATGCGGCAAGAGGGTTTCTTGCTAAAGGTTACAACGTCGTTATCAATGGCCGCAATAACGAGAAGCTGGAACAGGCCGTAAAGACGCTTGGTAATAAAGACCGTATTGCAACTGCTGCTGGAGATATCGGTGATCCTGAAACGGGTAAAAAGATGGTCCAGTTGGCGGTTGAACGTTTTGGTGGTGTCGATGTACTGGTCAATAATGCCGGGATATTTGGATTGAAACCCTTTCTGGAAAGCACCGAAGAGGATGTCGATCAGTATTTTAATATTAACCTGAAAGGGACTTACTTTGTCACCCAGGCAGTCGCTCGACAGATGAAGAAGCAAGGCGGTGGCAGTATTGTCAATATCGGCACCGTACTCATTATGCATTCTTCGGCGAGCATTCCTGCCAGTGCTGCCTTGATTAGCAAAGGTGGTGTGCATGCATTAACTACCAGCCTCGCCAGTGAACTTGCCGCTGACAATATCCGAGTCAATGCCGTTGCCCCTGGTGTGGTCAGAACACCGATTTATGGTGATGCAGACGTCGATGCATTCGGCGGAATCGCCCTCATGAATCGTGTCGGTGAAGTAGAAGAAATCACTGAAGCCATTCTTCATCTTGCTACTACCGGTTTTACAACGGGTGTCATTCTGCCAGTTGATGGTGGTTACGTTCACGGTAGGGCTTAACTAATTACTTTTATTGATAGAAGAAATGAAATGACAAATTTTACAATACATACTAAAGAAACAGCGCCGAAAGAATCATTAGAGATTCTTGAAACGACAGAGAAGGCATATGGATTTCTTCCAAACCTGATTGGTGTTTTGGCCGAATCACCCGCCGGCGTTAAAGGCTATATATGGAGGTCGTATTTTAGGCATGACCAAGGAAAACGGTCTTTTTGTTTTCCCTGGTCCAGTCGTGCTGAATGAGTCAGCTTTTCCCTAGCTGCCGTCTAGCCAGGGAAAAGTGATTAAACGAAGTAAGTAAAATGCGAGGTAATTACCACTTGAATTTTATTCGTCTGCCTCTGTCATAAAATCCAGACTTCCATTGTAGTAAACGAAGGGATGAAGGGTTAAGTAAAAATCCATCTTCTGTTTCAATTCCATTTTCTGTAAATATCCAATCTTCCAAAATAGTGTCCTTAAAAATATTATTATAATTATTCACGGTCATATCCTTATTGTTATTTATAGGATTGGTAATCATAAACATATTCCTTGTAAGGTAAATACCCTACATGGGGTAGGAAAAGCTATTAAACATATTGTGTATCTTATTGATAATGTTAAGAAGCCATTTCCTGTATTTAACATAATATATAGAGTTGGTCGTATACCTCCTGTAACTGGCTCACCAATTGCATTGCTGGAATTAACATAAGTGCTGCAACATTTTTAAAAAGTTTTTTATCTCTTAAGTTGTCGTAATAGTTAACTTTCAAAACAGTATCATTATCAATTAGACCATCTTTGTTTAATTTGCCTAGATGGTCTGCTGAAAAGTTCTGTTTCTTCGTTTTTATGTGACTGACCTGACTGTCGCTAATACCTAGTAATCTGGCTATTCTGTACTGACTAATGCCTTGTTTCTTTAGATGCATTATTAGTTGGCTACTGTTCATTTTCATATACTCCTCTAATTCATCATTTGATATTATAGTCAAGTATTTATAGAAATATACTTGACTAATAAATCAATCATGTCTAGGCTCATCATTAATTGATAGATTAATCAAGTCGACACCTAGAGAGAATTGCCCTGTCAGACCGCCAAAAGTGGCCTGATTTACTCTCACGGTTTACAGGCAAGGTAGGGCAGGGCTTCTACATTAAACAACCGTGAGGGCAACATAATGCAGGATGAAACACTAGCAGATTTACAAGATTACATAACACCTGATGATATATCGGCTATTGCAGCATTAAATCATTACGTTAAAAAATTCCGTGAAAACTATCCTGAACGCGCTCACTGGAGCGATGAAGATATTCTACTAGATATGATTGTAGGGTTTTTCCCAGTCATATTGCAATCAGTAGCAGATACAGGAGTTTTCTAAAATGGAACCATTAGAAATAGAATTCAAAATAGGTCAATTCACTATTGATTACGATAGCAATAATGTAATCAATTCCGTTAATGTTTTTATAAAAGACGTATGTTGTTGTGAAATGACAGTAGAGCAATTTATGTCAATGCACAAAGCCTTTGAATTAGTCCAGACAGAAGTTAACTATTCAAACAACCAAATTCAGCTATTTGGAGTCCAGAAATGATGCCTTCAAATAAGAACAATTCTCACCATCAGAGTACGGGTTCCTATGACACCCGTACTTTGCACCGGAATCCCGGGGTAAATGGAGTAAATCATGTTCTTTGATTGGCTCTCAATTTATCAAGATTTCGACAAGCTCATGCCGATGATTTCAGAAACTTTTGATATCCAGATTGATGCCATGACAGGAGAACTACAGGTCATAAAACAACCCACCTACAAAGAAATAGGCTCCTACTGCTCATCAATCAGAATCAAGGTCAGTGGGAATAGGGTGAAAGTAGAGGGCAATCCGTCGAGATTTTGTCGAGTAGAAAACCTCTTTGGCTTCGAAACAATCGAAGAATGTGTCCAGGTTTACAATTTAATCCTGTTAAAAAATGGTCTACCGCCATTCACAAAATGCACCCAGGTATTCAGGGAACAATCACCAGAAGACAAAAGAGTACTGACCAGTTCAGACGGTGCAATCATCACAGAACTGCATATCACAGAAAATAAAGCGGTAGGCCAGGACTGTGCTGACCAATATATAAAAGCAATCTCAACCCAACGTTTTAAAAATTCAATACCAAGACTTCACACGAACGGAAAGTCATGCGACTGGCTAACGCCAAAAGGTAACGGTGGCATGAACTACCCAACGGTATACAACAAGGCAAACGAGATTAAATTACATTCGTTAACAAAATTAAAAAATAATTATGGTGAGAATTCCAGAGAGTACGAATATCTAAAAGATGTAATTAGATATTGCGAAAACAATGGAGTCGTAAGATTTGAGCAAAAACTGAAATCATCATTTTTAAGAAGAAACAATCTCCGTTATTACGGACTAATCAATCTAAAATATTTAGAAAAAATACATAAACAATTTATAGAAATAGACAAAAAATTACAGGTTAACGCCATGAATATAGAAATGATAAACGAACGACTACAACGCTTGGGAATATGTAAAACACCAAAAGCAGCGAATACAACCAGTTTTTATGCAATGGAATGGATGAACGGAAAACGATTTGACTTGAGAAAAACACAAGTCCAGCTTCACCGTTCACGCCTCAGAAAAATAGGCATCGACATAGCGGAAGCTTGCGACCTGACCAAGTTTGCGCCTGTCTACGTTATTTCTTCAAAGGAAATAATTGTTAAAGATTTACAGATACCAGAGTGGTATCAGAAAGCGAGTTCAAATCATCTGCGTCTAGTAGCTTGATTGAATATTTTATAACTAAACCGAGGGTTAAAAAATGAAATGTATATGTAAAATAATGGATGTTGAAATGGGTAAATATTCAAACCAAACAAAGAAGAAAGCTGAACTTTCTATCAAGTCAGGTGAATCATTGTTCTCTGTTAATATTTGGGAAAATCAGGTCAATGAAGGTCTGCATGAAAAGGCCAAGAAAATTATAGGCCAGGAAACAATGTTGGAAATTACAGTTGATGTATATCGTAACAATCCAAATTTTTCACTTGGATTTAATAACGAGTTTCTACCATATATTAATAAGCCACAGCCAGTACAAAAAGTAGCGAATGGTTAATTAATAATTGTGTCAATCCGTAACGTCGTGAGACGTCACATAGCAGAGAAAGACAGCATCATATTTATTTATGGTGTTGTCTTTTTTTTGTTTAGCACATTTTCAACAATCGCAAGTGCAGAAGTATTTACCTCATTTCATATTGGCTCTACTTCAGCAGGACTAGGCCACTCGCAATTTGAATGTTTTCAGGACTTAGGCGCAACTTGTGCAACGTCAAGTAGTAATCAAGGTGTTATATGTTCGGATTATGGCGCGTTTGCATCATCAAGTTCATCGTTTTCAGGGTTAGGTCAATATGTGGCTTGTATGGGTTCCGTCTGTCCTGTGGGCAGTACAGAAGGTGCAGAGAATAACAGGTGTATATGTGATGATGGTCAAGAATTGAATAATGATGGAACCTGTCCACTTCCAACGTGTACCGTTGATGATGTATTGTCATCGGGTTTCTATGTAACTGGAACAGACCCTACAACAGATATCAATTCAACGGCATGTTTTGCGGGTTGTACTGCTGTATTCAATGGTGATGGTGCATATAAGTATCTGGATATAGGTGTAGAAAAATACGGGTTCATAGGTGATTTTATCGCCGATGGTACAAACTGTGCCGATGGTTCAGGTGATGCACTCAATCCATTAAATGAAATGCCGCAAAATGACTGCGGATTAAATTCCGCGACCTTGACTCAAAACGGCGAAACAGTTTGCGTTGATGCGTCAGGCAATGAGACAAGTGCCGATAATGTAGCCGATTCAGTAAACGAAACAGATACCGGAACAACGGAAACTATTGATGTAACCATTACAGAAAATACCGTAGATAATGGCGATGGTACTTCCACCACTACCACTACAGAAACCACAACTAATAGCGATGGTTCAGGCTCGACCACCACAACAGCCACCACGACAAACAACGGAACGGGTGCAACAGAGTCTGAAAACACTACAACAACCACCACGCCATCACCAACACAAGACCCATTAAAAGCTTTTTGTGATGAATACCCGAATAATAGTAGTTGCTTGGAATCTAAGGAATCAGGGGGAACAGGTTGCGTAACTCCACCAACGTGTTCAGGTGATGCAATTCAGTGCGCAATTGACAGAAGACTATGGAAAATCGGTTGCGACCTTGAATCAGATGCTACAGCTGCGCCGAACTGTTCAACACCACCAACATGCACTGGTGATGCTGTCGGCTGTATATTATTGCAGAGTGATTTTGAAAGGCGTTGTGCATGGGATACAACAGGTAGTACAGTCACCCAGGCCACCATCGATTCATCATTAGGAACAACTCAAACGCTGGATGAATTTTCTACTGGTACTGATATAGACGCATCAGATCCAACTGATGGATATACAGAACAACACTTCGGTTCTTGTCCTGCAAATTTCGTAGTACCACTAAGTGCTATTAATGGCACATTCACATTCAGCTGGTCAAATATATGCACCTACGTCGATTACATTCGCATCATTGTTTTATTAATAGCATATTTTATAAGTGCATTAATTTTCTATTCTGCATTTTTCAAAACATAAGGAATATAAATAATGCCACTTCCAGCTATAGGATTTGCTTTTTTAACATCGACTACATTCATAACTTTTTTAAAGTTTTTGTTATTCAGCATTGTCATACAATTTCTTGTCGGTCTTGGTGTAGCCATTATTGTATTTACTGGTTTTGACCTTGCAATATCTTCAATGCAAACAGAAATCACCACACGTCTAGCATCTATAAATCCTACATTTCCAGACGTATATAACATGATGTTAAAGGCAGGGTTCCTTGATGCAATTAATATTATATTTACAACAATGGCAACAGTCATTTCTATAAAAACAATCACTGGTGCATTAAAAACAATCAGGCTAGGTACATAATTATGAAAGTATTAACTTGTGAAGATTGGCAAATAACAGGCACAGCATTTCGAGATATAGATTGCCTTAATTTGTCTGGTGTTCAAGTAACACCAACAATAATGGATTTACCAACTGCCGGAGGATTCCTTCCCTCTATTACTGCAACTGAAGGAGCAACAATCTCATCCTTAATTATCGGACTATGGGCGGTAGCATGGGCAGCAAGTCAGGTAATTAAGGTTCTTAAACCCAATGCAAATAACTAGGAGAATATAAATGAAAAATTTATTCATGTTTTGCATAGCTGTTGGTTTGACGTTTGGTTTGTCAATGCCTGTATTTGCTGCTCTTGATTTAACGGCAGTAACTGCATCAATCACCGCAGCACAAACAGATGTCGAGTCAGTTGCAGTGCTTATTATTGGAGTTGCTGCTGTTTTCTTCGGTATCGCCAAAATACGCCAGTTACTTAAGGCGTAAAACCATTGAGATTCACGCACAACTTTGTTGTGCGTGTTCTCTTTTATGAATGAGATTTAATTATTATGGAAATATTACTAGATGGCTATTTTGTAATGATTGCACTTTTACCTGCTTTCTGGATTTTGTTTTGGTCGAGTAATCGCTAATGATTTATATCGTAACTGCTGTACCCAGGACAGGTAAAACATTATTTGCCTTAGACAAATTGTGTGAAGGAGAATTCAGTGAAAGAAAAAAATATTACCATCACATTGATGGTCTTATGTTGCCTTATGCTCCAATTGGAAATATTGAAAAGTGGCAAGATATGGAGCATGGGAGCGTACTGGTTGTTGACGAAGCTCACAAATATTTTTATAAAACAGATGGAAGGAAGGCACCACCAAAATTTATCCAGGACTTAGACGAACATGGACATTACGGGTTTGATATTATTTTAATAACTCAATGTCCTACTGATTTAAATACTTTTGTTCGTAATCGAGTATCACGTCATTATCATTTGTCCAGGCCAATATCTAATGCTGAAAAATGTACAGTCTTTGTCTGGTCTGAATATAATGAAAATTATAAAAAAGGCACTGAGCAGGCCAGGGCAGAATCGTTTGAATATTTATATAATAAGAAATTTTATAATTTATATAAATCAGCTTCTATCCATACTGTAAAACGATATGTACCGAAAAAGTTAAAAAGATATGTTGCATATCTAGTATTATCATTAGTATTGATGGGTGTCGCATTATCTCAAGTATCTTTTTTCAAAGGTAAAAATGAGGACACTATTGTTACTAATAATGAAGTTAAAAATATAGATAATAATAAAATTGCGTCAGAAATTACCGAATCAGTAGTCAAGCGATTGGATAATTATTTGGCTCAACATACACCTATTATTAGTGGTTTACCTGATTCAGCACCAATATATAGTGATGTTAAAAAACCTGTCTCATATCCACGTCTTAATTGCATATCCAGTGCAACACGTTGTAGTTGTTATACACAACAAGCATCATTAGTAATCATTCCAGAACAACAATGCAGAGATATAGTTGAAAATGGATATTTTGATTATGGTGTAGGTGGATAATTTATGATGAAAAGATATAAGCCAACACGTGAGTTTTTAGAATTTCTAAATTTAGACAGGTCATCGAATGGAAATAGCAGGAGGCTTAAATATAGATTAGTTTTAGCTGCTTATTTGTTATTTGAGAAACATGACCTTAATCATGCAGATATTGATGAAGTATTTGGTTATTCAAGGTCACGAATAACTCAACTATTATTTAATTGTGAACGAATACATAAATATTACTGGAAACATGAATTAACCTCTATACCTGTAGAGTATCAATAGTTCTTTTATCATCCTGCCGAACAAAGTGACCTTTCTAATAACTCATAAGTTATGCCCTCATGGGTAACTCTTGAGTTTTCCTTCTCGATGGCGTTTTTAGCCTTTGCTCTGGTATTCCTTCATTATATAAATCGTTCATGCCTCAATTATGGAGGTCGTTTTCTACTAGAAATTACAAAAAAGTCATAAAACAAGAATTACTATCATTTATTTCTGGACCAGGTTAACCAGGACAAGTAAAACGCTATCATAAAGCCAACCAGGCGGATCTCCGGATCAACAAAAATACTATCATTTCTTCTTTTCTTCGATCATAACTAATGCTATCATAATTCTATCCTGGGAAATGGGGTCCTTGAAATTATACTATCAATATCAGCTGGAACTCACCGGCCAGGCATAACAAAATGCTATCAATAAGGCGTAATAAGATTATGACTACCAAAAAGAAAACGAGAAAGAAAGCTGTAAAAAAGTATCCAGTTCTGACATTGCGTCTGGATGCGATCGCGACCTCGGCCGTAACAGACGTGAAGAACCGGACTAATGAAGCTACTTCAACAAAAGCGATTCTTAAAGCAGTCAGTGAATATTCTCAGATGGCTGATACTATTTCAAAACAGGAGAATGATATTAATTGTCTTCAAGTCGTGAATAGTGACTTGCAGCAGCGCGTTGATTTATTTGTTAGCTCATTTGAAAATCTAAAAAATACTGATTAGGTATTATTTGGATCAGGATTAATCATCGTTCCAGTTCTTCGCCATTATCATCCTGCCGAACAAAACAGTATTAATAAGGACTCATAAGTTATAGCTTGACAAGCTGAACGGGTATTATTCCTTCTCGATGGCGTTTTTCATCCTTGCTCTGGTATTACTACTTTGTATAAATCGCTTATACCTCAATTATGGAAGTCGGATTTTAGGCATGACCAAGGATACCGGCTTTTATGGTTTCCCTGGTCCTGCTGTCTTGAAAGAGCCAGTTTTCCCTTGGTTGTCTTCTAGCAAAGGGATAACGGTAGGGCATTTCGGAAATCTTGGAATGAATATACTGAACGTCTGCTTACCCGCGTAAGCGGTAACACAGAGAAGCAAGATTTATATGCTAGAATCGACCCAAAGCA
>CAZDFI010000084.1:448-10840 GCA_964504725.1 uncultured Enterobacteriaceae bacterium | reverse complement strand
AAACTATAGAATAATCTATGACTTCAGACAAAACCCATAATAGTGATCCACAATAAAAACATAGATTGACGCCCAGTCGGGGTTACGCGCATCGTCGGTCGGCCACCATAGCTTCTTGTTCACCCAATGATTATGATAATGATTCGCACAGCCGGGTAAACGAACCTTGTCCAGAGTTAAGGTTTCACCAGCAGCTAACTCACTTTCAAGATGATCTTGCATCACATCAGGGTACGCGCCTTCGAGATTTGGTGTCTTTTCATCCAGCATTGGCCCATTGCCATTGATACGGTCGCCGTATAAAACCGCACGCGCCTGTAAACGTTCCTGTTTGATTAATTGCTTTCTTAGTTCTGCCACTCTCTCGCAATCCTTTTGCACACCTTTATTACATTCGCTCTCCAAAAACTCCTCTATGCTGACAGCTTGCGGTTGTAGAGTTGCAATAGCGAGAAACAGACTAATCAATGTCGCGTTCACAGTTCACGCTCCTTTATAAATTTGCAGGTTAGGACACTATGCCACTTATTATATCTATCGGCACAAACTATCTCAGATTCAGCGGTTTTGGTAAATAATTTGCTATAAATCTCTACAAGAAACCCTTGCTGGCTTTACAGCACAGGCCGATACCTGTATAAATTCTCACCTTTGTGCAGGGGCACACGCTGGCGCTGAAGACATGCGCCAGAAATCATGTATTCAAAATTGAAATAAGGGGTTTTTCTATGTTGTCTATTACCCATCTGCCTATCGGATTAGGCATTTTTGGTCTAATTTGTGCGGTGCTGGTCTTTTTAAAGGTCAAATCTGAACCTGCCGGTGAGGGCAAGGTCGTTGAGATTGGTGATGAAATCCACCTCGGTGCCATGGTCTTCATGAAGAGCGAATATTCACGCCTGGCTATCTTTTGTGTCATCTGTATTGTTGCCATCGCCAGCACTGATCTCGGTATGAATACAGCGATGGCCTTCCTGCTTGGTGCTCTCTGTTCGGGTTCCGCAGGTTACTTTGGTATGTTCACCGCAACCCATGCGAACGTGAGAACAGCAGTCGCCGCTAATACTAAAGGGGCGGCAAAGGCCTTGCAGATAGCCTTCTTCGGTGGCTCCATCATGGGGCTCACGGTTGCTGCCATGGGTTTGTTTGGTATTGGTTTGCTCTATTATTTCTTTGCCGGTGACCCGCATACGATCCACGACATTGAAGGATTTGCCATGGGAGCCTCATCGGTCGCATTGTTCTCGCGTGTGGGTGGTGGCATCTTTACCAAGAGCGCAGACATCGGCGCTGACCTGGTGGGCAAACTGGAAGCGGGTATCCCCGAAGATGATCCTCGCAACCCGGGCGTGATCGCTGATAACGTCGGCGATAACGTCGGTGACGTTGCCGGCATGGGATCAGATATCTTTGAATCCTATTGTGGTGCCATGATTGCAACCATTGCGCTGGCTGCCACCATGAGCACAGCCGCTGTTGCAGAACTTACCACAAATGGTCGCGAGACATTGACCTTCATGCCACTGGCATTGTCTTCCGTTGGCCTGATTTGCTCTATGATAGGAATCTTTTCCGTCAAACTCTTTTCTTCAAAAAGTCCAGAAGTTGCCTTACGTTTCGGTACCATGGGCGCGTCCATCATATTCATGATCGCGGCTTATATCCTGATTGGACAGATGAATGCTTCAAGCAATATCTGGATCGCTGTGCTCTCTGGTGCCCTCGGTGGCATCGTTATTGGTCTGGTCACCGAGTACTACACTGGTGGCGCACCCATTCGTAAGATTGCAAAAGATGGTGAAACCGGTCCGGCAACCGTGATCATTTCAGGACTTGCCACCGGCATGCAATCCGTGACCATTCCCGTTCTGACTATCTGCGCCATCATATTGACCGCCAGCCATTTTGCCGGGCTCTATGGTGTAGGCATTGCCGCTGTGGGCATGTTGGCTACTGTTGGTATCACCATGGCAATCGATGCCTATGGTCCGGTCGCTGATAACGCGGGGGGCATTGCTGAAATGGCTCAGATGGGTAAGTCTACCCGTGAAATTACAGACTCACTGGACGAGGTGGGCAATACCACGGCTGCGATTGGTAAGGGTTTTGCGATTGGTGCAGCGGCGCTTGCTGCCCTGGCATTGATCAGCGCCTTTATAGAAAAAGTCACATTGAATGATCCCGAGTTTATCCTCAAACTAAATGATCCGCTCGTGCTTTCCGGCATGTTCCTCGGCGGTATCTTCCCCTTCCTGGTCAGCTCAATGACCATGAAGGCAGTCGGTGATGCGGCCTTTGATATGATCAAGGAGATCCGTCGTCAATTTAAGGAAATTCCAGGTCTTATGGAAGGAACGGCTAAACCCGATAACCAGCGTTGTATTGAAATCGCGACCAATGCAGCATTGAAACGTATGATTGCTCCGGGTTCACTTGCCGTTTTGGCTCCTGTCGTGGTCGGCTTTTTGTTAGGGCCACAGGCTCTAGGTGGTATGTTAGGCGGTGCCTTGATCTGCTGCGTCATGATGGCACTGTTCATGGCCAATGCTGGTGGTGCCTGGGACAATGCCAAGAAGTATGTTGAAAAGGGCAATCTGGGTGGCAAGGGATCAGATGTGCACACCGCAGTGGTTGTGGGCGATACCGTCGGCGATCCACTCAAAGATACTTCAGGTCCTGCGATGAATATTTTGATTAATGTAATGGCGATTGTTAGTCTGGTGATTGCACCATTGCTGACATAGTTTTATTTTTTGGCCATGGACGGCCTTATGCCGTGGAGCACATGGAAGTGCGAGAACGGCGATGTACAGGATGTACGGTCGGAAAAGGCTCCTGCAATTCCGACATTTCCGCCATCCGTGGCGGTCGTATGTCACGGGCGCATGGATGCGCAGGACACCTACATGGATGTAGGTGGTAGAGTAGTGCAGGAGCAATTACCGAGTGACGTAGTCAATTCAATTCGGTGTGATTTAATCTCCGTCATTCCCACGTAGGCGGGAATCCAGCAAACCCCATCGTCATACCGGCCTTGAGCCGGTATCCAGTCAATAATAGATATCTTTTATTCTACTTTATTTTGGTTTCGCCCTGAACGGCGAGGCACTTCTTTTTTGCTTGTCCAAAAAATGAAGTACCCAAGGTCGCTCATGTGCATCCATGCACCCGCGACATTCGTGCATCCTGCACATCAAAAAAAGACATCCCTGTTATCAAGGCCTGCGGCTTCCCTCGTCAGTCAGCAGTGCTCACGGGTACGCGCCTACATGACTCCTCGACTCTGTCTCCTGATTCGTTCTACCTCCTGCATCCATGCAGTCGTGTCATGAAGCCGCTTATCTGCAGTCTGACCTCCATGGATGGAGGAAATGCAAAAGGATTGTCGGGAACAATCCTTGCCTGTGCAGATACCCCTATCACTACTTCCTTCCTCGGCTTGATAAAAGGGGATTTTTAAAAGCAACAAGACACAATCCAAGCCCATATAGTCATAACAAAAGGAGCGTATTTGATAACGAGGATACAAAAGGATATTGTGGGCTAACATTTTGATTTAAAGGAGATTCATCAAAAACGCCCGCCTGCAATATATATGTTTATATTCCAAAAATCCCAATAGACACCTATTAGAGCAAAAATATTATGAAGAAAATTGCTTGTATAGGATGGGGTTCTTTGGTTTGGGATCCACGTACACTTCCAATTCAAAGGGCATGGTTCCAGGATGGGCCATTTATTCCTATTGAGTTTGCGCGCCAATCCTCAGATGATAGGCTCACGCTTGTTATTGAGCCAAAAGCAAAAACAGTGCGATGTCTATGGGCAAGAATGGATGATATGGAATTAGATTCGGCTATAGAAGCATTAAGAAAGCGAGAAAATATTCCGAAGAATGCTTTAGAGAAAATTGGCAAATGGTCTCTTGGAGATGATGCGCCAAACGATATCCCTGAATTGCCTGAGTGGGTAAAAAGTAGAAGTGTTGAGGCTGTTATTTGGACAGCTCTTGGTCCAAAATTTAATAATATTGATGACAAAATTCCATCGATGGAGCAAGCTGTTCAATATCTCAAAAATTTATCTGGGTCGTCATTAGATTATGCAGAGAAATACGTGCGTCATACACCGATTCAAATAGATACGGAATATCGTAGAAGATTTGAAGCAGAACTAGGATGGAGTCCGATACGGTGATAAATAATACTCTAACAATCTGCTGATGATTGGCGTTAAAAAACCCTTCACTGTGAAATAACCACCGCCTTCCCCTCCCCCCTGGGATCACTTACGGCGAATAATTTATTTAATTTTTTATCCCATAAGATTGCTTGCATATTTCCGTAGCGGCGATTCTTTTCATTCAAAACATGGCCGCGCTTTTCAAGTGCGCGTTGTTGTAAAAAGCTTAGGCCGCCCTTTTCAAACTGGACTTCATCGGGAAGATACTGGTGATGATAACGCGGTACAGCCACCCATGAGTTTGGCAAGTGTCCTTCGGCAAAATCAAGTATGCCAAGCAATACCATACTGATGATACGGCTGCCCCCGGGGGTGCCTAAGATACCTACTCTGTCATCTGACTCGATGAAGGTCGGTGACATGCTTGAAAGCGGGCGCTTACCTGCTTCTATGGCATTCGCCTGATCACCGACCAGGCCATAAGCATTCGGGACTTGCGCTTTGGCTGAAAAATCATCCATCTCATTATTCAGTAATACTCCCGTTCCGGGAATTACAAAACCCGAACCAAAAGGCAAATTAATGCTGAGTGTTGCCGAAACCCTGTTGCCTTCTTTATCAATCACAGAAAAGTGTGTTGTGTTTGTTCCTGTTTGTTGAGAGATGGGGATATCACCCAACATGGAACTTGGCGTTGCTTGATCCAGATCGATGGTCACGGCAAGACCTTCCAGATAATCTTTGTCTAATATTCTTTGTTGTGGAATTTCAATGAAGTCAGGATCCCCAAGATAGGCCGCACGATCTCTATACGCGCGCCGCATTGCTTCGATGACAATATGTTTTCTTTCTACATCTTCAGCTGCCTTCAGATCAAACCTTTCCAACATACTTAAGACTTGAGCCAGTACGATGCCACCGGACGAAGGAGGAGGCGCTGAAATGATGCGTAGATTTTTATAGTGGCTTATAACAGGTTCGCGTTCGATCACTCGATAGCTTGATAAATCCTGTGCACTCCATAAGCCACCTTTGTGGCGAATATTCTGAATCATTCTAGAAGCCAGGCCACCCGTGTAAAAGTAAGTCGCACCGTGCGTTGCTATTTGCTTCAAGGTCTCTGCCAAATCTTTCTGAATAATTTGATAACCCAGATCCGGAATTTGATTGTCTTCAAGAAAAATAGTCGCAGTTGACGGATATGAGCGCATGATTTCAAGACGATAACTAGCCAGCTTTTGATACCGCTCTGTCACTGGAAAACCTTGTTCGGCAACTCTAATGGCGGGCGCCAACGTTTCTTTTAATGACAAACGACCATATCTTTTAGCGAGATATTCCAGTCCGGCTGGTACGCCGGGAATACCTGCTGCCCTCGGCCCATTGATGGACGCGCCTTTGATGACATCACCGTTTTTATCCAGGTACATATTTTTACTTGCAGATGATGGTGCAACTTCTCGTCCATCAACCATTGTCTGTCTACCATCCTTTGCACGATGTAATAACCAGAAACCACCACCGCCCAGACCAGAGCTATAAGGTTCAACAACAGCAAGTGTGGCAGTGATGGTTACGGCAGCATCAAAGGCATTGCCCCCTGCGCGAAGAATTTCTTCGCCAGCGTCTGTGGCATAAGGATGCGCTGTTGCTACAGCGGCACCAGAGGGTGTTTGCGCCGTGACAGTTGATACTTGAAACAGACACAGAAATAACAGACAAAGCTTAATAACAAAATGTCGACTGACGGTTTTCATTAAGTATTGTTGTTTATTTTTTTATTATTTTATTATTTAAACTAAATATTTATCTGGTAAGTTTCTTATCAAGAGCGGCCAGGATATCTTTATGCACAAACGAACTAACGTCTCCCCCCAGTGATGAAATTTCTCTTACCAGAGTGGATGAGATAAAACTTAAATGTTCGGCAGGTCTCAAAAAGATTGTTTCAGCATTCGAATATAAACTCCTGTTCATCCCTGCCATCTGAAATTCGTAATCAAAGTCGGCACCAGCTCTGATACCGCGGACGATGACTTTTGCGTCCATATCACGTGCGATGTCTGTCACCAGTTTATCGAAGCTACATACTTCGACATTTTCCAGTGACGACAAAACAGATTGTGCCAGGGCTATCCTTTCGTCTGTTGAGAATAGGGTATTCTTACCAGTACTATCAGCGACAGCAAGGTATACCTTCTCAAAAAGGTGAGAGGCCCGAGTAACAATATCGACATGACCATTGGTAACGGGATCGAATGTGCCTGGGTAGATGGCTGTTATTTTCATAAAATCAGTCTGCCGCTATTTTTAACAGCATATAGTTTACCTGACCTGCTTTGGCTTGTTTAATTACTTCGAGGTTTTTTTCTGGCTGCCACACAGTTTCGCTTTCGACATAGATTAAGGTTTGCTCAGAGACACAGCCAGATTCGGGCAACAGCGCTAAACTCTGTTCTATCATGTTTTTACCGAAAGGCGGATCCAGAAAGATAATATCAAAAGGTTCATTGACACTTTTAACCCACTGCAAGGCGTCCGCTTCATAAACAACCACTTCTTCAGTATCCAGCATTTTTACAGACTCACGTAATACTTCGGCAGTTTTTCTGTCCTGCTCGACCAAGGTCGAGCAGGCTGCGCCACGTGATACTGCTTCTATGCCCAGGGCGCCTGAACCTGCAAATAAATCCAGACATTTCGCACCTATAATATAGGGCTGTAACCAGTTAAACAGGCCCTCTCTCACCCTGTCGGGTGTTGGTCGTAATCCTTCTGCATCTACGACCGGTATTTTACGCCCGCGCCACTTGCCGCCAATAATACGAACCTTGCCAGTTTGCTTCAGCTCGAGTCTCCAACAGGAGTGGTTTCTTGTGCATTCTCTGCTGCCCTCTCTTTTTCTGACCCATTTTCACCTGGTCTTGGCCCAACCATCACGGTGACAAATTTATCTGGTGATAAACGACGTTTGAACGCATCCTTGATTTGATCAATAGTGACTGCGTTAACATTCGTATTGAATGTATCAAGGTAATTTTCCGGTAAGCCATAAAAACCAATCATCGCAAGATAACCAACAATCTTGCTGTTGCTATCTAATCTTAATGGAAACCCTCCTGTGATATTTTTCTTTGAGGCTTCCAGCTCTGTTTTGGTCGGGCCGTGGTTGATAAATTTTTCCAGATTATCCTGTAATACTTCAAGCGCTTCTTCTGCCTGATCCGTCCGTGTCTGCAAACTGGCTGTAAATGGTCCATTTTCACGCATCGGTGAAAAATAACTATTCGCGCCATAGGATAGTCCACGTTTTTCCCGAATCTCTACAAACAGTCTGGATATCATGCCACCACCGCCAAGCACATGGTTGCCCACGTACAGGGCGAAATAATCCGCGTCACCACGCTTTAACCCCGTCTGCCCCAGAAGAATATGCGTTTGTGACGACGGATGCTCGATCAGTACCTTCGCCGGTTTTTTCAGGGCACTTACTGCCGGGATTGGCTCGGGTTTTTCGCCTGCGGGTAATTCCTTAAGCAATTTTTCAACCATTGTCTGTGCCTGAGCTTTGCTCAGATCGCCTACAATGGCAATGGTTGCATTTTTTGCTACGTAATATTTTTTATGAAAACCAACAACATCTCGGCGCTGTAATGCGCTAACACTCTCTTCAGTGCCTGAACCTGGTACAGCATAAGGATGTCCTTTAAATACTTCGGCAAAAAAAGCATCTTTTGCTAACGCGCCTGGAGATTGCTGTTTATTACGTATCCCGATCAAGGTCCGGTTTTTTTGTCTTGTCATCGCGTCTTCGGGAAAATCAGGCCTCACTAAAACACGTGCAAGATTTTCCAATGCTGGCTGCAATATTGCGGGATCAGTCAAACTGCGAAGGCTGATAGAAGCAGAATCAAAGCCTGCACTACCACCGTAGTTTGCCCCCACATCATCAAAACCCTGACTAATTTGATCTGCAGTAAGACCTGCAGCACCCTCATCCAACAAACTATTAGTTAACGAAGCAAGACCTGCCTGTAGACCATTTCGTGTACTCCCGGCATCAAAAATTATCTGAATATCGACAATAGGTATTTCTCTCGCTTCAACAAAGAAAACATTTGCACCTGTTTCTGATTGCCAATTTTGTATATCAGGTATCGCCAGAATGGGCTGCGATAAAGTTACAGACAAGATGAATAGAAGAAGGATTAATATTCTAACGTGCATGACCGAATCCTCCTGATGCTGCTCTCCCGGGCTGATCATCCAGAGGCTGAGGATCGAGTACCGCTACTGTTAGCTTGTCCTCCTGTAAATATTTTTTTGCAACAGCCTGGACCTGTTCCGCAGTTATCGCCTTGATTGACTCAACATATTTTTCTGCTTCTTTCCAGGAAAGCCCGACCGTTTCGAACATACCGATAATCATCGCTTGATAAAATACAGAATCACGTTCATAAACGTCATTGGAAACAACTTGTGCCTTGATTCTCGCCAACTCACTTTCACTGATCAAACTATTTTTTATTAACTCAATCTCTTCCTGTACTGCTGATTCAAGTTGAGCGACCGTATATTTACTCGAAGGTGTTCCACTGATAGTAAACAAATGATCAAGCCGTGCAGAAAAATTATAACCAGCACCCACCGAGGCGGCGATCTCTTTGCCACGAACCAGATTGCTTGCGAAACGCGAGCTACTACTGCCGCCCAAAACACTGGCCAATACCTCCAGCGCATAGGGCTCCCATTCGGGAACTATCGATGGATGCTCGATGGCTGTTTTTAATACTGGAACCTTATATGCCATCCACAGATAAGGTAACACTGCAGGCCTTTTAACAGTAATGCGTTTAATGCCTTTTTGCGTTACTTCTGGGCGCCGGGATATTTTTACTGGCTTTCCTGCTGGCAACGGCCCGAAGTATTTTTTTGCCAACTGATAAACTTCTTCTGCTTTTACATCGCCTGACACGACCAGGGTTGCATTATTCGGCGCATACCACTGTTGATACCATTCGCGTAGGTCCTCAACCGTCATATTATCAAGATCACTCATCCAGCCAACGATTGGGTGCCGATAGGGACCAGTCTGAAATGCAGTAGACATGGCAACTTCATAAGTAAATGATTTCGGCTTATCCTCTGTCCTCCAACGGCGTTCTTCCTTGACCACCTCAATCTCCTTAATAAACTCATCCTTATTGACAATAAGATGTCGCATACGATCTGCCTCCAGTTCCATGCTGATTGGCAAGCGAGAACTTTCCAATGTCTGAAAATAAGCGGTGTAATCTGTGCCCGTAAATGCATTTTCCCGACCACCATTTTCTGAGATGATGCGAGAAAATTCACCCGCCGCATATTTTTCTGTCCCTTTAAACATCATATGCTCAAGCGCATGAGAAATTCCTGTTATGCCCTCATGTTCATAACTAGAACCCACCTTGTACCATACTTGTGACACCACAACGGGTGCGCGATGATCTTCCTTGACAAGAATCTTGAGCCCATTATCCAACACATATTCGTGGACATTGGCAACCGCAACCACTGAAAACAGACTCAAGGCAATACTTAAAAAACAATTTATGGGGGACAACTTCACACACATTTCTCCATTTTTTAGGGCTTAGGTTAAGAATACTGAAACTATACCTACATTTCCAAATAGTTTGGGTATAAACATAGATTGGGATTTCAGAACACAATTAGAGCATATTTCTCTTAGGGTACCTCTGTTAATTATGGGTGAGGCAGCTTGAGATTCAAAACCCACAAGAGCGAGGCGCTAAGCTATTGTAATAGTTGTTCTATTGCAATGGCTTGGCAACATGGCTGTTGTGGGTTTTGGACTCAAGATGCTCATTCACGAATTAATAGAGTTACCCTTTAGTAGTTCGGTCGCGGTTAATGATAGGATCATGACGCTTAATAATGAGAGTATCAAAGAAATAATGTTTGGATTTAAAAAACCTCAGGGGCAAAAAGAAAAACCTTCAGAACAAATCACTTTTTTCACCAGGTTAAAAGCTGGTCTACGCAAGACACAGTCGAATTTATTCGATGGACTTGGTGATCTGCTGCAAGGGGAAAAAATTATAGATGCTGATTTTCTGGAACATCTGGAAGAAAGATTGCTTGTTGCTGATCTAGGTATTCAGGCGACAACAAAAATTATTGACGCATTGCATTCATCAATCAAGCGTA